>NZ_JARIBH010000029.1 GCF_029264495.1 Peptacetobacter sp. | reverse complement strand
AATCTCCATATGTTCTTTTATATACTTCTGCTTTATCATATGCTCTAGATATATCTATCATGTCTATAGAAATCATAAATGCTACTGTAGCTATTATCATAATAAGCATCATCAGACTTCTTGATTTATTCTTTTTTATATATTGTAAAGAAAGTTTTCTATATATTTTTTTCATAATATCACCCCATTATTTTTTTCCACCTTTTATTAATTTTTCGTTTTTCATTTTTAGTCCTCCTATTGTTTTTAATTATTTTATATATAAATCTGAACTAAATTAGAATCTCAAATAGTATCCTCTAGCAAATCTTTTTTTATTTTTTCTTTTATTCTGTGTGCAGGCTACTACTTTCAATCTTTTCAATTCAGTTAATATATCAAAGTTAAGAATTTGTTATCTTTAATCTTCTTCCCTTTTCTTGTCTTTAAAATAACATTTTAAATAATTAAAAACAATAATTTTGTCCCGAGTGGTAGAAAAAACGTCCTTAATGGTAAAAATTTATCTTTACAAACAAAAAATAAGAGCATACACATCATTTTCACAACATATACACTCTCAAATTTATAAACTTTATATTAAATCTTATCTCTTAGGAATCATTATTTTAACTTTAAATAAATTATCGTCGCAGAATATCATCATATTTCCATCATAATTTTTTACAGATTTTTCGACGCTTTTTATTCCTATTCCATGCTCAGATTTATTGAACTTATCAGTTATAAATCTATCACCTATTTTTTTAACCTTATTTTCTTTGCTATTTTCACAGATTATTACAAACATATCATCTGCCCACATAGAAGTTAATTTTATATATTTTTTATTGCTTATCATTTTATCACAGGCTTCTATAGCATTATCTAATATATTTGCTAATATACTAGACATATCCATATTCTTAATAAATTCTGTATTTTTAGAGTCAACATCAATATCGAACTCTATACCTTTACTTTTACAAATATTCATTTTTTCATTTACAATTATATCAAAAAGAGAGTTTCCACTTACTCTAGTTTTACGAGCTTCATTAAGCTCATTTTGTAAGCTTAATATATATTCAGATGCACCTTCTGAGCTTTTATTCATCATCTGTATATTGTATAGATGATTATTCATATCGTGATACAATCTTCTTATTTGATTTTGAGCTTCTTCCACTTTTTCATAATAATCATTTTTAGTTTCTAGTCTATTGTATACCTGTTTTTCTTTTATTCTTTCCTCGTTTTCTTTTTTCATTTCAATAACTATATAAATAGTTATTGAAATGGCTAATATAGATAATTGGGGTATTACTTCTATAATAATCAAATACTGTTCAACTGGAAATCCTCCATATTTTTCTGCAAATTTTACTAATGTTTTTAACATTATAAATACACTGTTTACAAGAATAATGTATGATGCGTATACATATATTTTATTTTTTAAAATTTTATTTATAATATTAATAGAAATAATAATTAACATACATACTAAAAATAAAATTACTAATACCTTCATATTAAATATATTCCAATCGTGTATATTTAAATTATGAACAATATCATCTGATAAACTTTTACCAGTTTGAATTGCAAATAATATTCTTGGTATAATAATAGTTACAAATATACTTGTATATTGTCCAGATAGAATATATAAAAATATAAATTTCTTCCAATCAACTTTATATATTTTATTGTATATCAATGTCATACTAGCTATTATAGCTACATTTACTGCAATCCACATAAAGTTTATTATTGAAAAATCAAAATTTTTGATAATAGAAAATAGACTGAAGTAACGCTCTATATAATTTAATTTTTCATTATATATACAATATATATTCCATACAGCAATATATCTTAATATGATAAACATAATCACCACTATAGCTGATTGAATAGCTATATTCTTCCATTTATCTATATCACAGTTTTTCCTATATCCAACTGCAAAATTAACTATACTGATAGATAAAACTATACTCGCCAATCTTATAATTTCCGCTAATAATACATCACTCATTATACATCCTCACCTACTGACCAGAAGTATCTATTCATCACTTCTTTATACTTACTCCTACTTATTGGTACAATAGATCCATCTTTCATAATAATATCCTTGTTGCCTATTTCTTTTATGTATATTATATTTACAACATAACTTCTATGACATTGTACAAATAGCTGCTTTTCAAGGTTATTCATTGTTTCTTCTAGAGTTCCTCTATATTCAAATTTATCTTCTTTTGTATATATTTTTATAACTCTATTGAGTACCTCTATATATACAATATCTCTACTATATATTTTTCTAAATCCTGTTTCTGTTTTTATTTTTAAGAAACATCCCCTCTTTCTCGTTATTTCTATTACACATTCTTTTAGATTCTTTTCTATAACCTCATACTGTACAGGCTTTTTGATAAATCTAAATGCCCTCACTTCAAATGCTTCACTAATCTTACTCTCAATAGATGTTACAAAAAGTATCTCTGTTGTTTTATCATATTCTCTAAGCTTACGAGCTGTTTCCATACCATCTAATCCATTCATTTGTATATCTAAAAACAGTATATCTATCTCATTATCAGATGATATATATTTTATAACATCATCACCACTACTAAATTCTTTTATTTGATATTCTGTAGTATCATCTTTCATTATTTCTATTATAGATTTTTTTATAGTATCTCTAACTTCTAGTTCATCATCACATATTCCTATTGTTATCATTTTTACCCCCCCTAATAAATTTTAATATTTATTAAATTATACTCTTATTGTATCATAAGTTTATTTTTATATAATGAAAATATGATTTTTTATTATATTTTATACAACTTTTTAATGTAGTTTTTATAAATTATATTAAAAAGGGGATTATCACAAATCATTGTAATAATCCCTTTAAATTCTTTTTATTCGATTTTATAAATCCTGTTTTAAAATTTCTTTAACAACTTCGTAGCTTACATCCATTATCTCTGCACAAGTTACTTTATTTGCTTTTAATTCTCTACATATATGTGTTTTATATCTTGAATCAATCTCTTTCATAAAAGCCTGAACATATTTCTTAGCTAACATCTTATCTCCACTAGAATGGTCTCTACCTTTAACTTCACCTATTATTATAGATGCTGCATTTACAGCTCCACAAATACTTCCTACTCCACAGCCACCGCCAAGAGCAGTACAAATTCTAACTGGTATAGATGTATTAAATTCTTCATTATATGCTATTATTAATGATTCTGCACAATTATATCCTTCTTTATAGATTTCTGATGGTTTTTTCATTTTATCATTCCTTCCTACTTCTTTTACCAAATTTTATTATATTATAAGGTAAAGAAAGTATCAAGGAATTTATTTTATTTTATTTTATTTCCGAAAATGCTTTAGAAAGCATTAATTTTATTCTATTTAATTGATTTACAGAACTTGCTGAAGGGTCATAATCGATAGGTATAATGTTAGCTTTTGGATATTGTCTTTTCATTTCTTTTATAACACCTTTTCCTATTATGTGGTTTGGTAAACATCCAAATGGTTGCATACATATTATATTATCTACTCCATTATCTATAAGTTCTATCATTTCTGCTGGTAATAGCCAACCTTCTCCTGTTTGATTTCCTATAGAAACAACTTTTTCTACATCTTCTGCCATTTTGGAAATAGGTTTTATTCCTACAAATCTGTTGCTTTTTGAGAGTGCATCATTGTATATTTTTTGGTATCTTTCAACTATTTTTATGAATAGATTTCCCATAAATTGAGTTGTTTTTTTACCCTCTAAATTTTTATATTTGTATATTGTGTTGTATGCACATGCCATAAAGAAATTCATAAGCTCTGGAACTACAGCTTCTGCTCCTTCTTTTTCAAGTATTCCTATTAAATCATTATTTGCTATTGGGTGGAATTTAACCAATATTTCACCAACAAGACCAACTTTTGGTTTTTTTATATCTAATAATTCTAAATTATCAAAATCATTTACAATATCATATATATTTTTCTTAAATTCTTTAAATTTTGGATTTTTCATATCTGATATACATTTATTTTTCCATTTTTCATAAAGTTTATCAGCACTTCCTTTTACTTTTTCATATGGTCTAACCCTTATAAGTACTTTCATAAGTAAGTCGCCATATACGACACCCATAAGTAATCTTATTCCCAAAGATAAACTCATCATTTCTTTTATTCCACTTTGTTCTATTCCATTTACACTAAGTGCTATTACTGGAATATTTCCAAATCCTGCATCCTGTAGGCCTTTTCTTAAAAAACCTATATAATTTGTAGCTCTACACCCTCCACCTGTTTGTGTAATTGCTACTGATGTATTTTCTAAATCATATTTTCCTGATTTTAGTGCTTTTATTAATTGTCCTACTACTATTATCGCAGGGAAACAAGCATCGTTATTTACATATTTTAATCCTTCTTCTATTATATCAGGGCTATAGTCTTTTAATATTTCTATATTTAATCCATTTTGATTTACTGCGGCTTCTATAAAGTCAAATTGAATTGGTGCCATTTGAGGTGCTAAAATAGTCCTTGTTTTAGTTATTTTATTATTTTTAGCATATTCAATTTTTTTTGTTTCCTTCTCACTTGATTTTATTCCGTTCATTTCTCTTTCTTCCATAGCTGCCTTTAATGAACGAATTCTTATTTTTGCTGCACCTAAATTATTTCCTTCATCTATTTTTAAAAGTGTATATATTTTTTCTTTTTCATCTAGTATTTCTTTTACCTGATCTGTAGTAACGGCATCTAACCCACATCCAAATGAATTTAGTTGAACAAGCTCTATGTTGTCATGTTCTCTAACAAAAGTAGCCGCTTTATATAATCTTGAATGATATACCCATTGATCTACTACTCTTAATGGTCTTTCTAGTTTTGCTAAATGTGATATAGAATCTTCTGTTAGTACAGCCATATTCAAAGAATTTATTAATTCTGGCATACCATGATTTATTTCTGGGTCTATATGATAAGGTCTACCTGAGAGAACTATCCCCTTTTTGCCATTTTTATTTAAATATTCAATAGCCTTTTCACCTTGTTTTTTTATATCTTCTTTGAAAGAGTTTTCTTCTTCAGTAGCTTTATCTATTGCTTTATCTATTTCTTTTTTTGTTATGTCATTGTAATAATTAGATAGTATTTCATACATTCTTTTTTTGAGTTTTTCTTTATTATTTATACTAACAAAAGGATTTATATATCTAATGTTATTTTCTCTTATACTATCTACATTATTTCTTATAACTTCTGAGTAAGATACTACTACAGGACAATTATAATAATTATCTGCTGTTGTATCTTCTTTATTTTCATTTGTCACACATGGATAAAATATCGTTTTTATTCCTCTATCTATTAATGATTCTATATGTCCATGTACTAATTTTGCTGGATAACAAACTGTATCAGAAGCTATACTTGTTATTCCTCTTTCATAGACTTTTTTTGACGATCTGCTTGATAATAATACTCTAAATCCTAATTCATTAAAGAACGTAAACCAAAAAGGATAATCTTCATACATATTCAATACTCTTGGAATACCTATTTCTCCCCTTTTTGCCTCTTTCTCAGATAAAGGTTTATAGTTAAATACTCTATCATATTTATATTTATATAAATTTACAGTTTCTTTTTCACCTATAGATTGTTCTCCACTATAAAGAGCTTCTCCTCTTTCGCATCTATTTCCTGATACAAATGATTCTGTTTCTGAAAATTTATTTATTGTAAGTAAACAATGATTTGAACAACCTTTACATCTAGTAACTTCGGCTTGAACTTTTAATGAATCTAATTCTTCTGCTTTTAGCATTTTAGTTTTATTTTGAGGATTGTATTTTTCTTTTGCAACAAGTGCTGCTCCAAATGCTCCCATAAGACCTGCTATATTAGGTCTTATTACATCTTTTTTTATCATTTTTTCAAATGCTCTTAAAACTAAATCATTGTAAAAAGTTCCTCCTTGTACAACAATATTTTCTCCTATTTCATTTAAGTCTTTCATTTTTATTACTTTAAATAAAGCATTTTTTATTACAGAATAAGAAAGTCCTGCTGAAATATCAGAAACTTGTGCTCCTTCTTTTTGTGCTTGTTTTACTCTAGAATTCATAAATACTGTACATCTAGAACCTAAGTCTACAGGTTTTTTTGAATATATTCCTTCTTTTGCAAATTCTTTTATATCCATAGACAATGATTTTGCAAATGTTTCAAGGAAAGAACCACAACCAGAAGAACAAGCTTCATTAAGTATTATGCTTTCTATTACTCCATTTTTAACTTTTAGACATTTCATATCTTGACCACCTATGTCTAAAATAAAATCAACATCTTTATTGAAAAATTTAGCAGCTTTATAATGTGCTATAGTTTCTATCTCTCCAAAATCTAGTTTTAATGCTCTTTTTATAAGTGCTTCTCCGTATCCCGTTGATGTAGATGAAACTATTTTACATTTTTTAGGTAATATAGAATATATCTCTTTTACTATATTTATAGTTGTTTTTAATGGATTACCTTCATTGCTAGAGTAGTAAGAATAAAGAAGTTCTCCATTTTCTCCTATAAGAACAGCTTTTGTAGTTGTTGAACCTGCATCTATTCCTAAGAAACAATTACCTTTGTAATTATTTATGTCATATTTTTCTACATTATTTTTATTGTGTTTTTCTTTAAACTCATTATATTCTTCTTCATCTTTAAATAATGGTTCTAGTAAGTTGACATTCCCATCATCTATTGTTTTTATAGAGTTCAATTTTTCTAAAAGATTTTTTATAGAAATCTCTTTTTCATTTTCTGATAATAATGCTGCTCCTATGGCTATATATAATTGTGCATTTTCTGGAAATATTATATCTTCATCTTTTAGATTTAATACATTTTTAAATGCTTGTCTTAATTCAGATAAAAAGTATAAAGGTCCACCTAAAAAAGCCACTTTTCCTTCTATTTTTCTACCACATGATAATACACTCACTGTCTGAACAACTACTGCATTAAATATACTCATCGCTATATTTGTTTTTTTTGCACCATCATTTATAAGAGGTTGTATGTCTGTTTTAGCAAACACACCACATCTTGATGCTATTGGATATATAGTATCATATCCTTTTGCAAGTTCATTTAATCCAGATGCATCTGTTTTTAAAAGTGTAGCCATTTGATCTATAAATGCTCCAGTCCCACCTGCACAAATACCATTCATTCTTTGATCTATTCCACCTGTTATATATGTTACTTTTGCATCTTCTCCACCTAATTCTATAACTACATCTGTTTCTGGGTGGTAATACTCAATTGATTTAGTACTAGAAATGACTTCTTGAACGAATTTAACCCCCAATTTCTTTGATACTCCTATACCACCTGAGCCAGTTATTATAATTTTTATAGGAGAATTCCCAATTATTTCATATACATCATTTAAAACTTCTATTATAGATTTTTTTACATCAGAATAATGTCTTTGATATTTTTTAAATAGTATATTATTTTCTTTATCAAGAAGAACTATTTTTACTGTAGTAGAACCTACATCAACTCCAACTTTATATAAACTCTCCATTGCTCCGTCGTCAAAAATCTATAAATATCTATAACTTTTGACATACTCCTTTCATTATTTATTTTATTCATGCCTTTAGCACTTTGTTTTTGTACTCTTTAATTTTTATATATTTTATTAATTATGTAGTTTGATCATGCTATTGAATAATATTTAATAACTTTTTATATCAATAGTTTAATCTATTATCATATATTTAATTCTAACATACTTATTTACTTTTATAACATTATTTCATTTATATTACAAATAAAATTCTATTTTATATATATTATTTAATTTTATTATTACATTATTTAAAAATAACCTCCTAAATAGGAGGTTATTAAAATAATAGAACCTCAGATATCTGAGGTTCTATTTTCTATTATTAAATTTAAATTATTATCTATTTATATTATCCTACTAACATGAAGATTAAGTGAGCAGATATACCTGCACAAAGTCCTCCAACTGTATGTGATAATATTGCTTTACTTGCTAATGGTCTTGCATCTAGTGCATCCATCATACCTATGTGAGTACTTAGGTATCCTGACCAGCACATACCCATTGCTGTGAATACTGCTATATCGTTAGGTGTTACTACACCATTTTTTATAAATTCTGGAACTAGTGACATTGCTGCACCAACTGCTCCTAATGAAGTTATAGGGAATGCTATAGCTTCTGCTGATTTAAATCCAAATAATGGTTCTATTATAAATCTTATTTTTTCACCTAATAGAGGTAATAATTTTATACCTTCATAAGCTGCACCAGTATATGTTCCATCAGCTGATGGTCCAAATGTTAACATCATAACCATTGTACAAACTATTAATACTCCTGGTATTATAGCCATACCCATATCAACACCTAGTTTACCACCTTCTAGCATAGCATCTAGAACTCTCTGGAATAAGTTACCTTCTCTTACTTCTCTAAATTCTTGTCCATCTTCAGATAAAGTTTCTCCTACCTGATCATTTGCATGTTCACCGTAGTATTTTTTAGTCTGTATTAACATTAATCTAACAGATATTATAGAACCTATTATTGCTCCAAGGTTACCTATTAAAGCTGGTAACATATATTCTGATCCTTGTGCCATCATGAATGTTGTAACTATAAGACCCATACCAAATGCTGTACCTAAGTTACAAAGTGCAGGTGTCTGGTATTTTTTGAAATACTGAGTGAATGCTTTATCTTTTGCGAAAGATATTATAGCTGGGTTATCTGATAAGTAAGTAGCTACTGCTCCTGTTATACTTGCACCAGGTAAACCATAAACTGGTTTTATTATAGGTGCGAATATTTTGTTTATTAATGCTATAACACCAAATTCTGATAATAATGCACTAAGAGCTCCTGCTAAAACTGCTAATGCCATTATTAAGAATACTGTGTTTAAAAGTAAGTCATGAGCTGTTGCCATCATTGTTTTGAACATTAATCCAACGCCCATTATTTTTCCTATTCCACCAAATATTAATAGTAGAACTGCTAAGAACACAAATGTTTCAGTGCTGACTGCTTTTACTCTTTTTTTGCCTTCTGCTGCTTCCATTTTGTCTCTTCCTTTCTAAAATCCATATAATTTTTATTTATTTCTTATATATATTATACTTTTAAATTATTTATTTTGCAACTAATTTGTTTAACTTTTATCATTGTAAAAATTCAGTTTTTTTTGAAAACTGCAAGTCTTTATGTATAATTCTACAAATAATTATTTCAAAGAATTTTACTAAAAGTATCTAAATTACCTACAACAAGCGACTTTCACAATTGTTACAAGTTGTTACTTTTGGATTTTTTTTAAGATTTTGCTACTTTTAAATTCATTTTCTTCTTTTATCTATAACTAAATTGTATAAATTATTTTTTAATTTTTTTGTAATTTATAGCTTGGAAAATGTTTTTATTTTCAAATTCAACAAAAATTATATTCTTTTTTTGTAAGTTTTCTATTTTTTATAGACTTATTTTTCAGATTTTTCTAATAAGCAAATATATTTTTTATAACTTATTCTTATATCAGTAACAACTTAAGTAACAACTTGATGTATAAATTTTATTTTTTTTAAACTTATTTTAGACTTATTTTTTTGATTTAATTTATATTTACTTATAAAAAAATAAAAAATGATGCTACATTTTGTGTAGCATCATTTTAGTATCTTTTTATCTTTTTAACACACTTTATAAATACTCTGATATTTTTTATACAATTATTATAATATAAAACTTTTTAATTATTTTCATTTCAAATTTGAAAGAATTTTTATTATAGTGATTTTGCAACAAATTTTACTAAATCAACAGTTCTAGCTGAATATCCCCATTCATTGTCATACCAAGATATAACTTTAAACATTTTATCTCCCATAGCTAAAGTAGATAGTCCGTCTACTATTGAAGATCTTGAATCTCCTTTGTAATCTACAGAAACTAAAGGTAATTCACTATATCCTAAAATTCCTTTCATATCTCCTTCTGCTGCTTCTTTAAATGCTTTATTTATTTCTTCTACTGTTGTAGATTTTTTAAGCTCACAAACTAAATCTACAAGAGATACAGTTGGTGTAGGTACTCTAAGAGCAAAACCATTTAATTTTCCTTCTAATTGTGGTAATACTTTTGATACTGCTTTTGCAGCTCCTGTTGTTGTAGGTATTATAGATTCTCCAGCTGCTCTAGCTCTTCTTAAATCTTTATGAGTTTTATCAAGTATTCTTTGGTCATTAGTATAAGAATGAACTGTTGTCATTAATCCTTTTTCAATGCCAAATTTATCATCAAGAACTTTAGCAAATGGTGCTAGACAGTTTGTAGTACATGATGCATTAGATATTATATTGTGTTTTGATGAATCATATTCACCTTCATTAACCCCCATAACAATAGTAATATCTTCATTTTTTCCTGGTGCTGTAATTATTACTTTTTTAGCTCCTGCTTCTAAATGTTTTGATGCTTTTTCTCTATCTTTAAATATACCTGTTGATTCTATTACTATATCAACACCTAATTCTCCCCAAGGTATATCTTTTGGATCATTACATCTAAATATTTTTATTTCTTTATCATTAACCTTCATAACGTTTTCATCAACAGCACAAACATCCCCATTGAATATGCCATAACATGAATCATATTTAAATAAATGAGCTAAAGTTTCTGTATCTGCTCTAGCATTTAATGCTACTATTTCTATATCATCACCAAATTCATTTTGAGCAATTCTCAATACTGCTCTACCTATTCTTCCAAATCCATTTAAACCTACTTTAATCGACATTTATACGTCCTCCCTATATACAATAAAAGTTTTAATCCTTTTAATATGTTGATTATTATGTTTCATTACATTAAACAGTATACACTATTTAATCGATTTATTCAATATTTTTTAATGTTAATTTATTATTTATGTTCTATTTTTTTATTTATAGTATATTAATATGCATTTTAGTTATAAATTACTTATTTATACATTCTAATTATAGATAAATAGTATATCTTTTATTATTGTGTTTTAAAATCCATTTTTATCAAATTTTATTTTTAACTAATTTTTAAAAAGAATATAAAAAAAGACCTACTTATTAGGTCTTTTTTACACTCAATTTTTTATTTAAAGTTATAAATAATTCATATATATCAAAATAGTATAATCTTTTTTATATTTATCTTTTATACATTGTTTATGCTACATGAACACCAGCTGAAAGTTTTTTTGTTTTTTCAACTTTGTTATCATCTTTTCCTAATTCATATATAAAATCAATTGTTTTTCCACTTATTAACACTGCTATAATTGAATATATTAACTGTATTATAGGTATGTAACTAATAGATAGTAATAATACTACACCATCAGTTATTAGATAAATTGTTCCTAATTTTAGAGAAGTTACCTTAGAAATTATCATTGCTAAAGCATCATCTCCTCCTGAAGCACATCCTGCCCTCATTATAATTCCACATCCAATTCCAACAGACAAGCCTCCTAAGACTGCTGATGTTAACATATTCATTTGTGGAACTAAAGGTCCTACAGTTTCAAATATGTTATATAAAACTGAAAATCCTATAGATGCACCAACTGAATATATAAAGAATTTTTTACCAAACATTTTAAATCCCATTACAAGAAATGCTATATCTAGTATAGCTCCTGCTAAAGATACATTTATATTAAATATATTTTTTAATAATAGTATAGTACCAAGTACTCCTCCTTCTGTAATGTTATTTAAATAATAGAAGTTGTAAACTCCAAATGCTAATATTGTCGATCCTATTAGTATTAAAGATATATCCTTTAAAGATCGCCTGTCATACATAGTATCCCTTCCTTTTCTTTTTGTTATCATCATTATAAACAATAAAAAAAGTAAAGTAAAGGTGAATTTTTATTTTTAAATTATTAGAGCTGCTCGTTAATTTTTGAGCAGCTCTTTTTTCGTTTTTTTATTTATTTTTCATGAACCACATCATAAATATAGTATTTCCAATATATAAAATGTTTTCACATTTTAACTTTGTTTTTATTAATTGTATGTTTTCTTAGTATTAATAAACAGTAAGTTTTTATTAATTTTTTTCTAGTTTATAAATACTAAATATTTGTATATTTTTTACTTTTGTTTAGTTATACTGAGTATTATACTTATATTAACTTAATTTCAAAATTCAAGTTAATATTTTTTATATATTTTTGTTTGATAAGTATATTTTATATACTTTATACATATTCTTGTAATTTATAATTCAATTATTCAGGAATTACTTCTAATCTTCTTTTTCTTCTTCTATATAACCTTGCATTTATTTCATACCCTATTACAATCACCCAACTACTAAAATACAACCATGTTAATAATACGATTATTTCCCGAAAACTTCCATATATAGCACTATAGTTAGAAAAATGATTAGTATAGTAAGAATATAGGTATGACATCAAAAACCAGCCAAATGTTGCAAAAACTGCACCTGGAGCAACCATTTTTGTAGATAGTTTTATATTTGGTGTGTATTTATATAAAAGTGTAAAAACTATTATTGTACTAATTGTTCCTGCTCCATATCTTGTTATATTCCATAGATTTAAAAACACTTCATCAAAACCTAAAAATTTAAATATAACTATTCCTATTTTTTCACCATATACCAATAGTGTCATAGTTGAAAATATCAAAATTAAAAGCATTAGTGTAAAAATCATAGATATCATCATAACTTTCATAAAAGACCTAGTTTCAGGAGAATAAAAAGATGTATTCATTCCTTTTATAAGTGCTTTTACAGCTCTAGAAAATGTCCACATAGTCAAACAAAAACTGACAATCATATAATGTGTGTTTCTTTTGTCTACAGCTGATTTTACTACTAAATCTACAAATCCTATTGCTTTTACTGGTATTACTTTTTCTAACATTGCCATATATTTTGTAATTTGTAATATAGGAACGTAAGCTACAATCGATACAGTAAACATTAGAAATGGAAATATAGACATTGTAAGGAAAAATGCAACTTCAGCTGATTTAGAACTCAATCTACTATAGTTAAGTTTTGCAAATAAATGATTTAATTTATTTCTATCTATTATCATATACAATCTCTCCATTCCACAACTTAGGATAATATTTTCACTAAATAATATTTTTTATTTACTCTACAGATTCTTGTATACTTAGAATAATTTCTTTTATACTATTTAATTTTTTAACAGCTTTCTCTTTTTCAGTATCTGATACAGCAAAGTAGAATTTTAGTTTTGGTTCTGTTCCAGATGGTCTTATTGCAAACCAACTTCCATCATTTAATATATATTTAAGAACATTTGCTTTTGGATATTCATTTACCCCTTTTTCAAAATCTAATACTTCTTTTATATCTATTTCTTTTGAAAAATCTCCATTTCTGAATTTATTTATTATTCTTTGGATTTTTTCAAGTCCATCTTTCCCTTTTAAAGTTATAGATACATTTTCTTCTAAATAATACCCATATTTTTTATATGTATCCTGTAAAACTTCATATAAACTCATACCTTTTGTTTCATAATATGCAGCCATTTCAGCTATTAAAAGAGATGTAGAAACTCCATCTTTATCTCTAACATGTGTTCCTGGTAAATATCCATAGCTTTCTTCATATCCAAAGATATATTCTTTTTCTTTATTTTCTTCAAATAATTTTATTTTATCTCCAATAAATTTAAATCCAGTTAAAACATTTATTGTTTCAACATTATTTTCTTTTGCTATATCAGCACCAAATTCTGATGTTACAATAGATTTTATTATTACAGAATTATCCTTTAAATTTCCTTTTTCTTTTTTTGATTCTATTATGTATTGAGTTAATAATCCACCTATTTGATTTCCTGTAAGCAATTGATATTCTCCATTAATATCTTTAACGGCAATACCAACTCTATCACAATCTGGATCAGTTGCTATTAATAAATTTGCTCCTTTTTTCTTTGCTAGTTCTATTCCTCTATTTAAAGCTTGTTTTTCTTCAGGATTTGGATATTTTATTCCAGCAAAATTTGGATCTGGTTTTTCTTCTTCAGGTACAACGTCTACATTTTTGAACCCAACTTCTCTTAATACATTTTGTATAACTCTAGATCCTGTTCCACAAAGAGGAGTGTATATTATTTTAAAATCATTTCCAACTTTATCTATAATATCTTGTCTTATCACTCCATTTTTAATAGTTTCTATAAAATCTCTATCGTACTTTTCTGATAACACCTCTATTAAATCAGCTTTTTCTTCTGTAAATTCTGGTATTATACTAAAATCTTCTATTGAATTTACTTTATCAGTTATCATATCTGCATATTTAGGCATAAATTGAGCTCCATCTGGCCCATATACTTTATATCCATTATATTCTGATGGATTATGGCTAGCTGTAATAACAACTCCTGCTGCTGATTTTAAATTTCTAACAGCGAATGATAATTCTGGAGTTGTTCTTAAATCTTCAAATATATATGCTTTTATATCACAAGCTGCTAAAGTTTTTGCAGTTTCTATGCAAAATTCTCTAGATTTATGTCTATTATCATGTGCTATTACTACTCCTCTATCTTTTGCATTTTCTATATTTTCTAAAATATACTTTGCAAGTCCAAAAGTAGCTCTTCTGACAGTATATTTATTCATTCTATTTGTTCCATAAGATATAATACCTCTTAGTCCAGCTGTCCCAAACTCTAAATCTTTATAGAATCTATCTTCTATTTCTTTTTCATCATCTTTTATTTTTATTAATTCTTCCTTTGTTTCTTTATCAAAATATTCACTTTCACACCATTTTTTATAAGTTTCTATATAATTCATAAATCCCTCCAATAAATTATTATTCTATTCCCATTATTTCTCTAAAATCCATTATACCAATTGTTACTTCTTTTCTGTCAAAATCAGCTTCTTTTAATTCTTCATCTGATTTTTCCATAACCATAGTATAAAATTCAATAGCTATGTACTGTAAATTTTCTGTTGGATTATTTTCAGCTCTGTCAAACAAAATTTCTTCAGCTTCATTTATTTTATTTTCAAATACTAATCTCTTTAAAGTTATAAGAAAAATTTCTTCATCTGAATTGTAGACAATATCCATATCAGAATAATCACTATATTTTTTATTAAGCAACATCTTCGCTATCTGCTTTTTTATAGTATTTATAACTTCATCAATTATTGGCATTATTATCACCTCTATATATCTTTTTAAAAATATAAAGTTGACTGCAAATGCAATCAACTTTATTATTCTTTTTATTATATTGTAACTTTTATAGTCTATATAGTCTATATTTTTTTTAATTTCATTGAATTTAAGTTTATTTTTTTAACTTTATTAATCTACAGATTTTAAAGATTCTACCATTTTTACTTTTTTAAGTTTTCTATTCATTACTATATTAACTATAACTCCCATTATTATAGTCAATACAAATGACGCTAAATAACTTAAAGGATTTATTATTCGTCCAAACATCATATTTTCAACTTCTACTGTAATCATTATAAATTGATGTAATACTTTTCCAAGTCCAAGACCTACAAAAGCTCCTATTAATGTTAATATTACATTTTCTCTATAAATATATGCTGATACTTCTTTATCATAAAATCCTAATACCTTTATAGTCGCTATTTCTCTTATCCTTTCAGAAATATTTACATTACTTAAATTGTAAAGTACTACAAATGCCAACGCTCCTGCTGACACTATCATCAATATAACAACATAATTTAATGATTTTATTGTATCTGAAAAACCATCTTTTATTCCTGTTGTAAATACTGTTCCATTTGCACAAGTTGAGTCCATTATATTTTTAGCAATCTTGTCCTCTTCTTTTATAGTTATTTTTTCATCAGTTATTCCATAAACTCTATTAATATCTGCTTTTCTGTTGAATAATTTTTTATAGTAGTTATTCGTCATATAAATATAATGATTAACATAGTTTTCTGATATTCCTATTATTTTAGCTTTTGCAGTTACATCATTTTCATTTAATATTTTTATACTATCTCCAATTTTAGCATTTAAATTTCTAGCTGCTTTTTCTGATATAACAACACCATTATCTTTTAAATTTATAGGCTTATGCTCTTTTCTATCTCTTAAAGTTATAAATTTTTCAAAATTACTTTTATCTTCTGGAACTATTATTGTAACTTCTTTTTCTTTATTATTTATCATAACTTTTGCATTTTGATTGTTGAACATACCTATTTCTTTTATTCCATTTTCTTCTTTTATAAATGATTTTAATTTATTTATATTTTCTATTTTTTCATCAGAATCAAAACTTGTTGTCATACTATATTTATTCAATTCTCCAAACTGTACATCTACAATCATTCTTATTGAATCTCTTATACCAAATCCTGTTAGTATTAATGCTGTACATCCTGATATTCCTAATACAGTCATTAAAAATCTTTTCTTATATCTAAATATATTTCTAAGTGTTACTTTCCAAATAAATCCTATTTTATTCCAGATAAATCCTATTTTTTCAAGCAATATTCTTTTTCCTTTTTTAGGTGCTTTAGGTCTCATAAGTATCGCTGGTGTTTCTATAAGTTCTTTTCTACAAGCTATGTATGCTGTAAATGTTGTTACAAATATAGATGTTACTATTGATAATATCGATATTAGTAAATCAAATTTTAAATTTACCTTTGGAACAGTATACATTATTGCATAAGAGTTATAGATTATAATAGGAAACACTGTATATCCTATGATTAACCCTAAAATAGAACCTATTGAACTAGCTGACATAGCATAGATAATGTATTTTTTTGCAATCATTTTTGAATTATATCCAAGTGCTCTTAGTGTTCCTATATTTATTCTTTGCTCATCTACCATTCTAGTCATTGTTGTCAATGCAACAAGTGCTGCAACTAATACAAAGAATATCGGGAAAATACTTGCTAGTGCATCTATACTATCTGCACAACCTGCATACTCTGCTGATGAATACTGTTTATCTCTATTTAATATATACCATTCTGGTTTTTCTATTTTTTTTATTTCATCTTCTGCATCTTTTAATTTTTTTTCAGCTTTTGCAAATTCATTTTTTGCTTTTTCTTTAGAATTTTTAAATTTAATTTCATTGTCTTCTATTTTTTTCTCATTTTTTATTATTTCTTCTTCAGCTTTTTTAAATTCTAGTTTAGCCTTTTCTTCCATAGAAACTAATTTATTTTTTTCACTTTTTATTTTTCTTTCTGATTTATCTAATTTTAATTTAGCTTTATATAGTTGATTTTCTGCATTTTTCAGCTCATTTTTTATACTATTTATCTTTTTATTTCCTTCATTATATTGAGATTCTAAATTAGATAAAATAGCTTTATATCCGTATATTCTTTCAATAATATTATTTTTTTCTTCTTCAGATATGTTCGGATTATTTAATTGATTTTCTAAATTAGATATATCTGATTTTGTAGAATTTATTTTTTCTTTTAAAGGTTTTAATTGATTTTCTGCATTTGTTATTTGAGAACTTACTTTTTCTTTTTTTGATATAAATTCTTTTCTTGAAGATTTATATTTTTCTCGTCCATTTTCTAATTCTTTTTCTGCATTTAATAATTTTTTCTTTCCATTTTTTATTTGATTTTTTACATTTATTTTTTCAGCCTTTAATTTTGATTTTGCATTTTTTATTTCTTTCTTTCCATTTTCTAATTCTTTTTCTGCATTTTTTATTTTATCAGTTGTTTCTTTTTTCTTATCATTATATTCTTTTTTTGATTTATTTAATTCTTCAGTAGCATCTTTCACAACTTCTTCATATCTAGCATCGATTCTTTTTTCTGAGATAGATTCAATTTGATTTTCTGCCTTTTTTACAGTTTCTTTGTATTCAGGATAAAAAGACACTTTCTCTTTTGCACCATTTGCTGTTATATACATTTCTGTGTAAGCATCTAATTTAAAATCTTCTTGAGGTACAATCATCACTCCATCTACGTTGCCCGAACCTATTGATGAATTACCAAAATCAAAAGACAAATATGATGGTGATTGTACTATCCCTACTATTTTGTATTTATTAGTTTTCAACTTTTCATCTATTTTTTCATCTGTACCAGTATCTACTTTTATATTTTTTCCAATAGATAAATTTAGATGATCATATTTTGGTTTTAATACTACACATTCTCCTGTTTTTTTAGGGAGTCTACCTTTAATTAATTTTAATTTATTTATATAATTCTCATCGTTATTGTTTTTTGTAGGAAATGAATGTATTTTTAATACTCTATCTTGGTTATTTAAATTACTTATTACATCCATAGAATATGCAGGAAATACACCTTTTACATTTTCTAAATTTTTAATAGATTTTACATCATTATCAGTTAGTCCAAGTGTAGATATTAACTCTATGTCCATAAAATTATATTTATCATAATAGCTATCAACTGTTTCCCTCATTACAATAGGAGATATTTTTATCCCTGAAAAAAAGGCAACTCCTAAAGCAACGATTATCATAATTGAAAAATATCTGCCTTTTGATTTTAAAATATCTCTTATTATGTCCTTATTAAGTGCTTTTTTCATTACCATTCAATCCTTTCTATAGGAACTGGACTATCATTTTTAGTAATGCTTTCAATTATTCCATTTTTAACTTTTATAACTTTGTCCCCCATAGGAGTTATTGCTAAATTATGTGTAATTATTATAACTGTCATACCCATTTCTCTACACGTTTTTTGTAATAGTTTAAGAATGGCTTTACCTGTATTATAATCCAACGCACCTGTTGGTTCATCACAAAGTAATAGTTTGGGATTTTTTGCAAGTGCTCTTGCTATAGCTACTCTTTGTTGTTCTCCTCCAGATAGTTGAGCTGGAAAATTATCTTTTCTATCACTAAGTCCAACTTCATCTAATATTTCATCTATATTTAAAGGATTTTTACATATTTGTGTAGCTAATTCAACGTTTTCCTTAGCCGTAAGATTTTGTACAAGATTATAAAATTGAAATACAAACCCTATATCATATCTTCTATACGATATTAAATCTTTTTCATTATAATTATCTATTCTATTTCCATCTACAATGATTTGTCCTGTTGTAGCAGTATCCATACCACCTAAAATGTTTAATATTGTACTTTTTCCTGCTCCACTTGCACCAACTATTACAACACATTCTCCCTTATCAATAGAAAAATCAACTCCATTCAATGCTGAAATTTCAACATCTCCCATTTTATATATTTTTTTTACATCTTTAAATTCTATATACTTTGACATAATTATCCCTCTATTCATTAATATATTATGTTTAAATTCATTATAGCATGAAATAATTATTTTTAGTATAAACTTTATAAAATTCAATTTTTATAAAAAATAAAAAACTCTCGATATATAAATACCGAGAGTTTTTATTTCTATTTAGATTTACTAATTTATATTATTTATTTAGAAAAATATCTATTTAATAACCCTAAGAATGCTTTACCATGTCTAGCTTCATCTTTACACATTTCATGAACTGTATCGTGTATTGCATCTAATCCTAGTTCTTTTGCTCTTTTAGCTATTTTTAATTTTCCTTCTGTTGCACCGTATTCAGCGTCAACTCTTAATTCTAAGTTTTTCTTAGTTGAAGGTTCTACAACTTCTCCTA
>NZ_JARIBH010000061.1 GCF_029264495.1 Peptacetobacter sp. | reverse complement strand
TTTAATAACAACTTAAATTCATCATACATCCTATCATTATTTATTACAGCTGGGCACTCATCTACTATAGAAAATATTATTTTACAATCATATTTATTTTCTATCCCAATGCAAATTTTTTCTACTCTAGCAAGTATTTTTTCTCTTATTTCTTCCTTTGCATATCTAATAGTTCCTTCCATATGTATATTTTCTGCTACTATATTTCTTCTAGCACCTCCATTTATTTTACCTATTGTTATAACTGCATTATCAATAGGACTTATATTTCTTGATATTATTGTTTGGATAGAATTTATTAATTCCGCAGAAATAACTACACCATCTATTCCATTTTGAGGCATTGCACCATGAGCACTTTTGGATATAATATCTATTTCAAAATCAACCGTTCCTGCCATTATTGCTTTTTTTCTAATCCCTATTATTCCTTCATTTATTAATGGATTTACATGTAGACCGTATATTTCATCAATTCCATAATATTCTATTATTCCATTTTTCACCATATCTCTTGATCCACCAGGTCCCTCTTCTGCTGGTTGAAATATAAATACGAAATTATCATTTAAATGTTCTTTATTATCATTTATATACTCTATCAATCCCAGTAATATAGACATATGTCCATCATGTCCACATAAATGCTTAACTGTTTTGTCAGATGACATCAATCCATCCATATCAGCTCTAAAAGCTATTGTCTTTTGTGGATTTTTACCTTTTATAATTCCAGCTAATCCTGTCTCAAGCCATTTTTTACTTTCTATCCCTAAATCATCTAAAATAGATTTTATATAGTTAAAAGTCTTATATTCTTTTCTTCCTTCTTCAGCAATATTATGTAAAATTTTTCTATGTTTATATACTTTTTCTTTTAAGTAATTTACCTTTTTCATAAACTTCACCACCAATACTATTTTTTATTTAAAGAACCTTTGTATTCAAGTATTTTTATATATGCATCTAGTGCATTCATACATATTATTTCGTCAAAGTTAAATTTTAAATTATGAAGACAATTTGTATATCCTTTTTCTTCATTTCTAGCACCTAACATAAAGAATATTCCTGGTACTTCTTCTTGATAATAAGAAAAATCTTCTGATATCATAAGAGGATCTAGTATTATAATATTTTCTTCTTCAATAGCATTTATAAATTCTTTACAAAGTTCTGAGTTATTATTTACAGGGTGATAATCATCTCTTATAGTTACTTTTATTTCACAATTATATGCTTTTGATATACCTTCTGCTATTTCATAAAATCTAGTTTTTATTTTTTTATATATTTCTGGTTTAAAGCATCTTATTGTCCCTTCCATATGTACATTTTCAGCTATTATATTTCTTCTAGATCCACCCTCTACTTTTCCAATACTAACAATAGCATTATCTATAGGATTTATATTTCTAGATACAATTGTTTGCATACCTGTTACTAAATTTGCATATATTGCAATTGCGTCTATTCCTTTATCTGGATACGCTCCACCATGACTACTTTTTCCTAAAATATCTATTTCAAAATCACCTATCTGAGATAAAAAATATCCTTCTCTTATTCCAAATTTTCCTTCTGGAATTTCTGGATATATATGAAGTCCATAAATTTGATCTACTTTATAATATTTCAATATCCCTTCTTTAACTAATTCCTCTGCTCCACCGGGTCCTTCTTCTGCTGGTTGAAATATAAATACAATATTATCATTTAAGCGTTCTTTATTATTATTTATATACTCTATAAGTCCTAATAATATTGATGTATGACCATCATGGCCGCAAAGATGCTGGATTCCACACTCTGTCATCAATCCATCAATATCAGCTCTAAAAGCTATTGTCTTTTGTGGATTTTTACCTTTTATAATTCCAGCTGTCCCTGTATCAAGCCATTTTTTATATTCAACTCCTATTTTTTTTAGATAATTTCTTATATATTCAGATGTTTTATATTCTTTTCTTCCTATTTCTGCTATTTTATTCAAATTTTCTCTATGTTTTTTTACTACTTCTTTAAAATATAAATAATCTTTCATATTTTCACCTCTTTAAATTCAATTTATTTATAGTATAACTTATTAAACTTTTATTTCAATAAAAAAATACCTCGAAAAAAATCGAGGTATTTTTAACTTATTTATTTTTATATCTAATTAGCAAGAGAAGAAATGTTTTGCTAATCCTCCTTTTGCTGTTTCTTTATATTTATCAAGCATATCAAGACCTGTTTCTTTCATTGTTTCTACAACTTGGTCTAAAGATACAGAATGTTCTCCATCTGTTAAAAGAGAATATTTTGCTGCATCATAAGCTCTCTGGGCTGCCATAGCATTTCTTTCTATACAAGGTATTTGAACATATCCATAAACAGGGTCACAAGTCATACCTAAATGATGTTCAAGGGCAATTTCCGCTGCATATTCTATTTGTTCTATACTTCCGCCTTGAAGATATGCAACTGCTCCTGCTGCCATAGAACATGCTGCACCGACTTCTCCTTGACATCCTACTTCAGCTCCTGATATAGATGCATTTGTTTTTATTATATTCCCTATTACACCTGCTACTATTATAGCTTCATTAACTTGTTCATCAGTCAAATTCATATAATCTTTCATAGCAAAGAATATTCCAGGTAATACACCTGCTGAGCCACAAGTTGGTGCAGTTACTATTATATTACCAGAAGCATTTTGTTCAGATGCTGCCAATGCATATGCATATACTAATGTTGAAAAATCATTATTTTCTTTAAATTTTTCATAGAACATACCTGCTCTTCTTTTTAAAAGAAGTTTTCCTGGTATTACTTCATTAGTAGCTAAACCTTCATCTATTGATTTTTTCATAGCTTCTCTTATTTTATTTATATGATCCATTAAATCTGAATCTTCATTTTCTAATGCAAAATCTACTAATGTTTTATTGTTTTCTTTACACCATTTAACTATATCATCCATAAAACTTAAAGTATAAGTTTCTTTTATTGCAGATGATGATCTTTTACCCTCTTCAGCAAGAGAACCACCACCTACTGAGAAAACTTCCCATTTTGCTGTTGTTTTTCCATCTTTATCTAAAGCTTCAAGTAACATACCATTTGGATGGAATTCTTTTATTATATCTTCTCTCCATACTATTTCAACTTTTTTAGGAGCGATTGTTTTTATTATTATATAATCTGTTAAATGACCTGCTCCAGTTGCTGCTAAACTACCATATAGTGTAGCTCTAAAACTATCAGCATCAGGGTTTTCATTTTTAAATTTTTCAGCAGCTCTTTGTGGCCCCATTGTATGAGAACTTGATGGTCCATTACCTATTTTATATAACTCTTTTAAAGTATCCATATTATTCCTCCATATTTAAATAATAATATTTATTTTTCTACTTTTATTATACATAATTTTTTGCTAAAAATAACAATTTCTGAAAAAAATTAACTTATATAATAAAGTTTTTTTAATCAAATTTTTCTTAATATTCTAATTAATCTTTAAATAATTATTGCAATTTATTATTATCTGTATTATCATTTTATATGAATATAAATTTAATATCTATAACCTGCGTAGAGGTGCTATTTTTATTAGTATTTTAGACTAGTTGGCAAATGTTTAAATCTTCAAGAAAGGAAAAATAGCCGAAGATGTATCTGGGCACAGATATTTTCTGGGGAAGTATATAATATATACTTCACTGTCACTTTTTAGTGTTGAGCTACAAGGTTTACTTTGCTATGAGATAATTTTGACGTACAGGGTATTCCTTTGTACGTCTTTTGTATATATGTGACTTTTGATAGTTATTTAACTTATATATATATCTGATGTAGACCTAATTATTTCACTTTAAAAATTTAAAATTGCAGATAGATTATTAAAAATAATGTATAATGTTTATGAGGTGATTTTTGATGAAAAAAGTAAATTTAGCAGTAGTTGGTGCTACTGGCATGGTAGGAAGAACTTTCCTAAAAGTTTTAGAAGAAAGAGAGTTTCCAATAAATGATTTATATTTATTCTCTTCTTCAAAATCAGCGGGTAAAAAAGTTACTTTTGCTGGAAAAGAATACACTGTTGAAGAATTAACTGAAGATTCATTTACTAACAGAAATATAGACATTGCTCTATTCTCTGCTGGTGGTGGAACAAGTGCAAAATTTGCACCTATAGCTGCTGAAAATGGAATTTTAGTTGTAGATAATTCTAGTTACTGGAGAATGGATCCAGATGTTCCTCTTGTTGTTCCTGAGGTAAATCCAGAAGCAATAAAAGAACATAAAAAAGGAATAATTGCAAATCCTAATTGTTCTACTATTCAAGCTATGCTTCCATTAAAAGCTCTTCATGATAGATATAATATTAAAAGAGTAGTATACTCTACTTATCAAGCTGTTTCAGGCTCTGGGGTTAGAGGTGTTGAAGATCTTGAAGAAGGAATAAAAGGAACTCCAACTGGGTTCTATCCTCATCAGATTTCTTACAATTGCCTTCCTCACATAGATTCATTCCTTGATAATGGGTATACTAAAGAAGAAATGAAAATGGTTAATGAAACTAAAAAAATTCTTTGTGATGATTCTTTAAGAATTACTGCTACTACAGTAAGAGTTCCTGTTAAAAATGGACATAGTGAATCTATAAATTTAGAATTTGAAAAAGAATTTGATTTAGATGAGTTAGTTGATACTATGGCTAAACAGGAAGGTATCGTTATTGTCGATAATCCTTCTGAAAACCTATACCCTACTGCTGCTGAATTTGATGGCAGAGATGAAGTATTTGTAGGAAGAATAAGAAGAGATTTCAGTGTTGATAATGGCGTTAACCTTTGGGTTGTAGCTGATAATATCAGAAAAGGTGCTGCTACTAATGCAGTACAAATAGCTGAAAAAGCAATAGAAATGGAATTAGTTTAAAAAATTTAAGAAAAGAGGTCGATTTCAATGTTATTTAAAGGTTCTGCTGTTGCTCTTGTAACACCATTTGATAAAGAAAATAAAGTTAATTTTAATAAATTAGCTGAGTTAATAGAATATCATATAGAAAATAAAACAGATGCTATCGTTTCTTGTGGTACTACTGGTGAATCTACTACTATGTCAGATGAAGAAATTCTTTCTGTTTTAGAATTTACTGTAAAACAAGTAAATGGAAGAATCCCTGTTATAGCAGGAACTGGTTCTAATAATACTATGCATTCTGTTGAACTTAGTAAAAAAGCTGAAGCTCTTGGTGTTGATGGATTACTAGTTATTACTCCATACTACAATAAAGCTAATAAATCAGGTCTTAAAAAACACTTTATAACTATAGCTGAAAGTGTTAATATTCCTATTATTTTATACAACGTTCCAGGAAGAACTTGTATGAATATATCTCCTTCTCTTATAGCAGAATTAGCTCAAGTTCCTAATATAGTTGCTGTTAAAGAAGCCAGTGGAGATTTAGGACAAGTTGCAAAAATAGCTAGTTTAGTTCCAGAAGATTTTGCTATATATTCTGGAAATGATGATTCAATAGTTCCTCTTTTATCAGTTGGAGGACATGGAGTTATTTCTGTACTTGCTAATGTTTGCCCTAGAGAAACTCATGATTTAGTTGAAAAATATCTTAATGGAGATGTTTCTGGTGCTAGAAAAATACAATTAGATTTAGATGCATTAGTAGCAGCTTTATTTATAGAAGTAAATCCAATACCTGTCAAAACAGCTATGAATTTACTTGGTTTTGAAGTTGGAGATTTAAGACTACCACTTGATAATATGGATCCTGCTAATCTTGAAATTTTAAAGAAAGAATTAATAAATGCAGGACTTAAAGTACAATCTTAATAAAATTTTTTGGATTGCAGAAATTTGTGATTTTAATCAATTCTGCAATCCTATTTTATAGTATTATATATTTATTTTTTATCATTAAATTTGTTTATAATCTATAACTTTGTGGTAAAAATTTAATATGCTTTAGAAATTATAATTTAGGAGGAAATTATGTTAAAAGTAATATCTACTGGATACGATGGAAAAATGGGAAAAATAGTTGCTGAAACAGTAAGAGCTGATGAAAATTGTGAACTTGCTTTTGTTCAGGCTAGAGATAAAAATGATTGTGTAAATGATATAACTATATATGAAAATCTTGCTGATTGTGAAGAAAAAGGAGACGTTATAATAGATTTCTCTCATCATGCAAATCTTGATAATGTATTAGGGTATGCATTAAGATCTAAAACTCCTATAGTAATAGCTACTACTGGTTTTAATGATGAAGAATTAGAAAAAATAAAAAAAGCATCTGAAGAAATACCTGTTTTCTTCTCATATAACATGTCTCTTGGTGTAAATATTATGGTTAAACTTGTAAAAGAAGCAGCTAAACTTCTTAATGGTTTTGATATTGAAATTATAGAAAAACACCATAATAGAAAAGTAGATGCTCCTAGTGGTACTGCTATAATGATTGCAAATGGCGTAAAAGAAGTTCTTCCTGAATCAAATATTGTAAATGGAAGATCTGGTAGAAGTTGTAAAAGACAACCTGGTGATATAGGTATAAGTGCTGTTAGAGGTGGTAGTATAGTTGGTGAACATGATGCTTTATTTGCTGGTGACAGTGAAGTGTTAACTATAAGTCATCAAGCTCAATCTAGACAGATATTTGCAAATGGTGCTTTAGCTGCTGCTAAATTTATAGCTGATAAAAAATCTGGTTTCTATAATATGGACGATATGCTAAAATAATATAGAAAAATTTTAGTCTAGGAGAAAATAAATGTTAAATTTAAATGATGCTTATGAAATAGCAAAATATATAAAAGAAGTTAAGAAAAAAACTCCAGCAAAAGTATATGTAAATACTAGTCCATATAACTTTGAATCTACTGAGGATTTTAAAGTTTTTGGAACTGATACTTCTCATATATTTATAGGAGATTATGACTCTATAATGGATGAGCTTAATAAAAGAGATGATTGTATAAAAGATATATACGTTGAGTCTGATGGAAGAAATTCTGCTATACCTTTAAAAAATACACTTCATGAATCTGCAAGAATAGAACCTGGTTCTATAATAAGAGATATGGTTACTATAGAAAAAAATGCTGTTGTTATGATGGGTGCTGTTATAAATATAGGTGCTGTTATCGGTGAAGGTTCTATGGTAGACATGAATGCTGTTATCGGTGCTAGAGGTATACTTGGTAAAAATGTTCATCTTGGGGCTGGTGCTGTTGTTGCTGGTGTTCTTGAACCACCTTCAGCAAGTCCAGTTATAGTTGAAGATAATGTAATGATAGGTGCTAATGCTGTTATACTTGAAGGTGTAAGAATAGGCGAAGGTGCTGTCGTTGCTGCTGGTTCTGTTGTCACTAAAGATGTTCCAGCAGGTTCTGTTGTTGCTGGTTCTCCAGCTAAAGTTATAAAAATGAAAGATGAAAAAACATCTGAAAAAACAAAACTTATGGATGATTTAAGACAGTTAGATTAATATCGGATAAATAGGAAAAAGAGGATGAGGATTACCACTTGCTCTATGGTCAGATGTGTATTATACTTGTTTACTTTGGTTTAAGTAATATACACATATTCCATTATCACAGTGTTAGTAATTCTTTATCCTCTTTTTATTTACATTATTCAAGATATATTATCTTTATATTATTGGCTTAATGAAGTAGTGTGTTATTTTATTTATCCTTATTTTTTATCTTATCTATTTTTTAATATTTTTTATTTTATCTTAAGATTTTCTTTATTTTTCAGTTCTAAAATATATTTATAATTTATATTTTGAGGAGTTAGTTTTATGAGAAAGTTTTTAGATATTTTTGTTAAATCTTTTG
>NZ_JARIBH010000027.1 GCF_029264495.1 Peptacetobacter sp. | reverse complement strand
GTTAGATATGATTAGTCTGTTATTTTTTTTGCATCTTTATATTTTTTGTATGAGATTTCAACTAAAGATTTTTCTTTACTATGATTTAACATTTCAAGAGCATCTTTTACTTTATAGAATCCGCCTTCTAAAAATTCAGAACTGATTTTACAATCTGTGCTTGGGGCATCCATAATAAACCAGTTTATGGCATTGCAAACTCTTTGCTGTCTACTTCTTGAGAAGAACTCATATATAGTGTCTCCAGCAATATCTAGTAATTTAGCGTCTATACCAGTTTCATCTTTTACTCTTGCTATAGCACTTTCTTGAGCCATGTACATACCAGATATTTTTCCTTTTGGAAGAGTCCATTCACCTCTGTCATTTTTTACTAATAACACCTGATTTGCGTGGAATACCACACCACCTGCACAACGTCTTACTATCATATCGAATCCCTCCTATAAATATACGCACCTGCGTATGGTTTAAAAATATAATGGTCAGATATTAAACTGACTTTTCTAACTCGATTATCGCTTCTCTGTATGCACGAAGTACATAATCTTTTTCAACACCTTGTCTTGTTCTATATTGATTTCTCAATATTTCAAGACTATGTTTATTACCAACTTTTAAAAGAGCTTTTGCACAGTACTGTCTAGTCTGTGGATTCGAGTCTAAAAGTCCTAATTCTAAGACTTCTCGACTTTTAGGTGAACCTATCTTTCTGATTGCAGAATAAGAGATTCTTCTAACATCGGAATTTCTATTATTCGCAAGAGTATGAAGAACTTTTAAAAAACCTTCATCATGCAACTCTCCAGCTGTCCATATTAGAATAATCAAATCATCTGTATTATATTCAGTAAGAATACGTTTGTACACCTTTCTCTTAAAGTATACCATCTTTTCCGAGTTTAATCTATCTAAAAAATTAAGCCTTTTATTTTTATCTAATCCTAAAAAACTTTGCAATTCATCTTGATTTTCATTATTTACTTCTAATTTTTTCCCTTTTTCATTTTTATTATATATTTTTGATTTATTTTTGATTTTTATTATCGCTGTATTTGCGGTTTTTCTTACATCTTCATTTTCATGATTCGAAAGTTCTTCTAAGAACTTTAAAAAATCTATATCTCCTAATTCTCCTGCTGTCCATGATAAAATCATTAAATTTCTTATATCTTTTTCAATATGAACAAGTCTTAGTATTTTTCGCTTAAAATACTCACTTTCTTCTGAGTCTATTTTTTTTAAATACTCTTTTCTTTCATCTTTATTTAATGTAAGATATATCTCAAATGAATCCTTTTTTATATTTTCTTCTCTTTTTTCAATTTGCATCTTTATTAAATGATCAGCAATATCTTGATTAGATAAATTTCTAACTTTTGCAATTTGATTTACATTTAAAGATTCTTTATATAAAAGATATGTTATTTGATAATCTTCCAATGAATCTATATTTTTCCAATTTATATCCATATAATCAACTCAATTCATTTGTTATTTTTTATATTGAATAACTATTTATTGATATCTTTAATACTATTTTTCCATTATATAATTTTTATATTTTCCAAAATCTTCTTCATCTAATGAAACTCTGAATTTAGTTCCTTCTCCTAGATATTCAAATTCATCTATATTATATTTATCTTTACATTTACTAAAAATATCTCCTCTATCATAAGGAATTAATAATTCTACATCATAAGTATTTTCCATAACTGCTTTTTCTATCATATTAAGCAGTTTATCCATATTAATTCCTTGCTTAGCTGATATATATACTATATTATCTTGATTTTTTGGATATATATCTAATTCTAGTTTATCTACTTTATTATATACAAGGATAGTATTTTTATCATCTGCACCTAGTTCTTTTAGTACTTTTTCTGTTGTTTTCTTTTGTATTTCATAACTATCATTAGTAGCATCTATTACATGTAAAATTAAATCTGCATAATTTACCTCTTCTAGTGTAGATTTAAATGCATCTACTAAATCATGTGGTAATTTACTTACAAAACCAACAGTATCTACTACTAAGAAATCTTTTTTATTTGGAAGTACAGCTTTTCTTAAAGTAACATCTAATGTTGCAAATAACATATCTTTTACAAATACTTCTTTTTCACTTTCATACTCTTTATGAGTTTTTATTAATTCATTCAATAATGTAGATTTTCCAGCATTTGTATATCCAACCAATGCAACTATAGGTATATTAGATTTTTTTCTTTGCGTTCTCTGAGTTTCTCTATTTTTTTTGACAAGTTTTAATTCTTTTCTAATATCTGCAGCCCTATTTAATATATGTCTTTTATCTATTTCAAGTTTTTGTTCACCTGGACCTCTTGTTCCTATACCTGCACCAGTTCTACTCATACTTCCACCCATTCCATAAAGTCTAGGTAATCTATATTTCAACTGAGCTAACTCTACTTGTAGTTTTCCTTCTCTACTTTTTGCTCTTTGTGCAAATATATCTAATATAAGAGTTGTTCTATCTATTGTTTTTATTCCTGTTAAATCTTCTATATTTCTAGTTTGAGCACCTGATAATTCATCATTAAAGATTATTAAAGTAGCATCAAGTCCCTCACAGTAATTTTTTATTTCTTCTACTTTACCTTTCCCTACATAATACGCTGCATCAACTGCTGATTTGTTTTGTATAACAGAACCAACAACTTCTGCTCCTGCTGCCTTTGCTAATTCTTTTAATTCTTCCATAGAATCATTTATATCTATATCGTCTACTCTTTTTGATACAGTAGTTATATTCATTCCTACTAAAAGTGCTCTTTCAACAACTTCTTCATGTAAGTTTATATCTAATTCAGTCATATCTTCCTCCTATTTTTAATTTTTATTAAATTTTATATTTTTTATAAATAGCTAAATAAATTTAATTATATTATATCTCAAAAAAATTATCACTGCTATAATTATTACAAACTAGACTATATCAATTTTATTTATTGTGTTATTCTTGTATATATATTATTCCTTTAAAGGAGGTTTTTTATGAGTGAAAATTATAAGTTTTTCTGTCATAAATCTTGTGAATTTTTCCCTTGTCATAAAACAAATAATAAAGATGAATTTAATTGCTTATTTTGTTATTGTCCTTTATATGCACTTGGTGAAAATTGTGGTGGAAATTTCAGGTATACTAAAAAAGGTATAAAAGATTGCAGTGATTGTATGTTGCCTCATAACAAAAATAATTTTGATTATATAATGAAAAAATTTACTGAAATATCAAAGTTAGCTAGTAAGAAAATTGATGAATAATTAAATTTTAAAAGGTACTCTTTATACAACTAAGTATATTGAGTACCTTTAATTTTATATCTCACTTTTATTTGTTATTGTATTATCTGACTAATTTAATTATACTATTTTAGTTGTAAAATCTTCAATATTCCATACATCATCTACAAAGTCCATATAAAATTCTGGTTCATGTGATACTAGTAAAACTG
>NZ_JARIBH010000088.1 GCF_029264495.1 Peptacetobacter sp. | reverse complement strand
ATGTATTTTATACATAAGGAGGAACAGGATATGAAAAAAATTTCGGAAAAATTTACTGTATTTTTTGAAAAACCATTTTGGATTGGAGTTTTTGAAGAAACAATTAATAATGAGTATAGGGCTTGTAAAATAATTATAAATACATCAGAGCCAAAAGATTGCGAAGTATATGAGTATCTTCAGAAAAATTACTTTAATTTAAAATTCAGTCCTGCAATTTGTGGAAATGATAATTTTGAAAAGAAAATAAATCCTAAGAGGATGCAAAGAAAAATAAGCAGAGAAATTGAAAAGGATTTTATTGGAACAAAAGCTCAACAAGCTTTGAAAAAACAACACGAACAAATTAAACAAGAAAAGAAAATTTCTGCTAAAGAGAAAAAAATTGCTAAGTATGAAAGAAAAAGACAAATCCACATTTTGAAAAAGAAAGAAAAGCATAAAGGTCATTAAATAGAAAAGAACTGTAATGTTAATTAATCATTACAGTTCTTTTTTAGCTTATTAATAAAAATACAAGGTTTATACAATATTAATATGATAATATACATATATATAAGATTTGTTAGGAGATTTTAATATGAAAAATATATTAATTGTAGATGATGATAAAGAAGTATGTAATTTAATAAAATTAATTCTAGAAAAAGAAAACATTAATTCAGAAATATGTTTTAGTGGAGAAGAAGCAATAAAAAAATCAAATAAAAATGAATATATTATGATTATTTTAGATGTTATGATGCCAGGAATAGATGGATTTAAAACTCTTGAGATAATAAGAGAAAAAAATAATGTTCCTATATTAATGCTTACAGCAAAAGATGATACATCTAGTAAAGTAAAGGGGCTTAGATTAGGAGCTGATGATTATATAACAAAACCATTTGATACAGAAGAATTTTTGGCAAGAGTAGATTCTTTAATAAGAAGATACTATTTAAGCAATAATTCGGATAATAATGAAGATTCAAGAAAAAATTTATATTTTGAAGGTCTTACGATTTTACCTGATGAATATTCAGTCAAATTAGGAACAAAAGTTATAGAACTTTTACCAAAAGAGTTTGATTTACTATATCTATGTGCAATAAATCAAGGAAGAATACTAACAAAAAAACAAATTTATGAATCAGTTTGGAAAGAAGTATATACATTTGATGATAATAATATTATGTCTGTGATAAGTAGATTAAGAAAAAAAATAGAAAAAGATCCTTCAAAACCTATATATATACAAACTGTAAAAGGAATAGGATATAGATTCAACAAGGAGGTGTAGTTTTATGTATATCTTACTTTTAATTTCTATTTTTTTAAATATAATTTTAATAATAAATTTGTTTAGTATGAATAATAAATTAAAAGAAATTATTTTAATAATAGATGATATAAGATATGGAAATTACAAAAGGAGGATTTTAGCAACAGACAATGGAAAACTTTCTGAAATAATATATAAAATAAATGAAATTGTATATACATATGATGAAAAAATAATGGATTTTAGTAAAAAAGAGAAATCAAATAATCAACTTTTAACTAATTTTTCTCATGATATAAGAACACCTTTAACTTCTATAATAGGATATATTGATGCTATAAAAAAAGAATTACGATATAAAAATTATGATGATTGTAAAGAAATAATAAATTATATAGATATAGTTAGAGAAAAATCATATCACTTGAAAGAATATTTAGATAATATATTCGATTGGTTTAAATTAAATTCAGATGAGTACAATTTGAATTTGGAATGTTTAGAAATTACAGAACTAAGTAGAGAAATAATTAAAAATTGGATTTTAATATTTGAGGAAAAAGATATATCTTTTGATATTGAAATAGAAGAAAAAGAGATTAAATGCAATATAGATAAAGACGCTTATTCAAGAATATTAAATAATATTATTCAAAATGCAGTAGAACATAGTAAAACTAAAAAAATATATATATCCATTAGAGAAGAAAGTAAAAATTTAATTATAAATATAAAAGATGAGGGAATTGGTATAAGTAAAGATAATTTAGTACACATATTTGATAGACTTTATAAGTGTAATCAAGATAGAAACGATAAAGGTAGTGGATTAGGATTATTTATAACAAAAGAATTGGTTGAAAAAATGAATGGAAGTATAAATGTTGAAAGTAGTTTAAACAAAGGAAGTAATTTTAAAATTGAATTTAAAAATATAAGATTTATATAAGGTTGTTGTCATGGATATGCAAGGTTCAAATAATATAATTAAAGAAAAAAGGAAGGAGAAATAAATATGAACGAATATTTAATAGAACTAAATAATGTAACAAAAGAATATAATGGTAAAGAATGTATATCCAATCTAAATATGCATATAAAAAAAGGAAGAATTTATGGAATTTTAGGTAAAAATGGTGCAGGTAAGACAACTACTATGAAAATGATGTTAAATCTTATAAAACCTACAAGTGGAGAAATTTTAATTTTTGGAAAAGAAATGAAGAATAATTACAAAGAAATACTTCCACGAATAGGTTGTTTGATAGAATCTCCAGGATTTTATCCTAATTTAACAGGAACTGAGAATTTAAAAATATTTGCAAAATTAAGAGGTATTCCCAAGAAAAATTCTATAAAAGAAACTCTTGAAATTGTAGGCTTGCCTTATAATGATAAGAAATTATTTTCACAGTATTCTATGGGAATGAAGCAAAGATTAGCAATAGGACTTGCAATTATGCATGATCCAGAAATTTTGATTCTAGATGAACCTATCAATGGACTTGACCCAATAGGAATTGTAGAAATCAGAAGATTCATAAAAAAAATGTGTAAAGATAAAGGAAAAACAATTATAATATCAAGTCATATATTATCAGAAATAGAACTTATTGCTGATGATATTGGAATTATAGATAATGGTAAATTAGTCAAAGAAGAAAGTATGGAAGATTTTACAAAATCAAATAAAAAATATATTAGTTTATTTACATTAGATGAATTTAAAGTAGTCAAAATATTAGAGGAATATTTTGGTATTAAAAATTATTCTGTTGGAAAAAGAGGAAATATAAAAATATATGACCTAAAAATTTCTATATCTGAATTGTTAAGAAAGTTTGTTAAAGAAGATATAAGAATAGAGGAAATTTATATGAAAGAGGACTCTTTAGAAGATTATTTTAAAAAAATCACAGGAGGTGTAGATATTGACTAACCTTATTAAATGTGAAATGTTAAAGTTAAAAAGGAAAAAGATAGTACCTATAATATTTATATTATCTATAATAGTACCTATAATATTTGTGATTTTTATAAATAATCAGCTTGAATTAGGAGTATACAGAAATAAAGTAGAAGCATTTGATTCTTTATTTGATATGACAATTGTTTATGGTATGCAATTTTTATTACCATGTATACTTGGTATAATGTCTACAATAATTTTCTTTGAAGAAAGAGATAATGATACATTTAAAAACTTAAAAGTTATACCTATAACATCTACAAAATTAATATTTTCAAAAATATCTTTGATATTTATATACTCGATATTATTTTGTATGTTTTCTACAATAATAGTTGATATTCTAGGTGGTATAGTATTTATATCAAATGATATTTTTTATAAATTTATTATAGCTATTGATATGGGGATTTTTACAGCGTTATCAATACTTCCACTTATAGCGACAATAGTCTTTTTTAGCAAAACATATGTATTTTCTATATTATTATGTATATTTTGGGTTAGTTTTAATACATTAGCTACAGCTCTATATGATGTATTACCAAAGGCTTTAATGTGGTTACTTCCAACACCATTATCTCTATTTTGGTCTTCATCAAAATTATATAGTAGAGGTTTAAATTTAGATTTAACGATATTGCAGAAATTAAATTTAATTCCAAATGATATAGAAATAGTTTTAATACTAAGTATTATAGGAATAATTTCAATTATTTTAATTGATTTTATCTACAGAAAGAGAAGTGAATATTAGAATGATTAGTATATTACAGACAGAGTTTATTAAATTAAAAAGATACAATATTTTATTATCTGGAATCTTTATGATGCTTTTATCTGTTGTATTAACTATTTTTACATCGACAGCTAATGATGGTTCTTATTGGGATTTTAGATACTTATATGAACAAGTTATAAAAAATAATATGACTTTAGTTTTTCCAGTTTGTATAACATTAATTTCAGGATATATTATGAATAGGGAATATGATGATAATACTATAAAAAATATACTAACAGTTCCAATTTCATATAGAGAATTAATTTTTTCAAAGTTAATTGT
>NZ_JARIBH010000044.1 GCF_029264495.1 Peptacetobacter sp. | reverse complement strand
AAATATAATTAATAATATTATTAATTATATTTGTTAAAAAGAAAAAATAAAGGGGGAATATAATGAGCGTATTAAATATAATTTTCATAGTATTATTATTCAGTTTTATAGTACTATTCCATGAATTAGGACATTTTATATTTGCAAAAAGAAGTGGAATAGGAATAATTGAATTTGCAGTAGGTATGGGTCCTAAAGTTTGGAGTATTAAAAAAGGTGAAACAGAATATTCTATAAGATTAATACCAGTTGGTGGATTTGTAGCAATGGCAGGAGAAGATGGAGCAGAAAATGATCCAGAGCTTACTCATATGGATTCTTTTGATGAAAAAACTATATGGCAAAGACTACAAACAATAGCAGCAGGTCCTATATTCAACATAATTCTTACAATAGTATTATTATCAGGAGTATTTTCATATATAGGAACTCCTACTACAGAAGTAGCAAATGTAGTAAAAGGAACTCCTGCATATGAAGTTGGAATAGAAAAAGGAGATAGTATTGTTTCAATAAACGGAGATAAAGTAAGTAAATGGGAAGATGTTGGAATTAATATAGAAAAAAATGGAGCTAAAAAAGCAAAATTAGTAGTAAATAGAGAAGGAAAAGAGAAAACATTTGAAATAACTCCAGAAAAAACAAAAGAAAATAGATATGTTTTGGGGATAGAAGCAAAATTAAATAAAAATCCATTTACAGCTATAAAAAAATCGATAATAGCTACTTGGCAGATGAGTGTACAGATGGTTACATTTGTAGTACAGTTATTTACAGGAAATCTTCCTATGAAAATAACTGATGCTGTTGGAGGACCAGTAGCAGTAATATCTGTTGTAAATGAAGCTAGTAAAGTTGGAGTAGTAAATCTTATATATGTAATGGCTGTAATAAGTTTAAATCTAGGAATACTTAACTTATTACCAATACCAGCACTTGATGGTTTTAGAATTTTAATGCTTATAATAGAATTTTTAAGAGGTGGTAAAAAGTTTGATAGAGAAAAAGAAGGTATGGTCAACTTTATAGGATTTGCAGTGCTTATGGCATTTATAATATTTATAACTTACAATGATATATTAAAACTTATTAGATAAATTAAGATTATATAAATAAAATTGTAAAGTACATAGGTAAAAGTATATATTAAAATTTTGGAGGGATTATTTTGTCTTACAATAGAAAAAAAACAAGAGTTGTCAAATGTGGTAATGTAAAAATAGGTGGAGATAATCCTATTAGTGTTCAATCTATGACAAACACAGATACAAGAGATGCAAAAAAAACTATAGAACAAATAAAAAGATTGGAAGAAGCTGGTTGTGAATTAGTAAGAGTTGCAGTTCCAGATATGATAGCAGCAGAATCTATATCTGAAATAAAAAAAGGAATAAATATACCATTAATAGCTGATATACATTTTGACTATAGACTTGCACTTAAAGCTATAGAACAGGGAATTGATGGTGTAAGAATAAATCCAGGAAATATAGGAAGTAGAGAAAGAGTAAAAGAAGTTGTAGAAGCTTGTAAAGCTAATAATATTGGAATAAGAATCGGTGTAAATGGTGGATCACTTGAAAAACATCTTCTAGAAAAATACGGTGAACCTTGTGCTGAAGCAATGGTTGAAAGTGCTATGGGTCATATAAAAATACTTGAAGATTTAGATTTTCATGATATAGTTATATCTCTTAAAAATTCAGATATATTTAGAACAGTAGAAGCTTATGAACTTATGTCTGAAAAAGTGGACTATCCTCTACATATAGGGATAACAGAATCTGGAAGTATAAAAAGAGGTACTATAAAATCTTCTATAGGAGTTGGAAGCCTTTTAATGAAAGGAATAGGAGATACTATGAGAATATCATTAACAGGAGATCCTGTTGAAGAAGTAAAAGTAGGTAAAGATATATTGAGAAGTCTTGGACTTTTAAATGATAAAATAAAAATAGTATCTTGTCCAACTTGTGGTAGAACTCAGATTGATTTAATAAATATGGTAAATGAAGCTGAGGAAAGAATAGGAAATATGGAAAAAGACATAACAGTTGCTATAATGGGTTGTGTTGTAAATGGACCAGGAGAAGCTAGGGAAGCTGATATTGGTATAGCTGGTGGAAAAGGAGAAGGGCTTCTATTCAAAAAAGGAGAAATTATAAGAAAAATTCCTGCTGATAGATTGATTGATGAATTAGTAAAAGAAATAGAAACATTATAATTCATATACATTGTTATAAGGAGGTAAAATATGAAATATAAAACGATAAATATAAAAAATGGTGGATACTTAGAAAGCATAGAAGGAAATCCTGATTGGTATTTTTGCAAGAAGTATAATGATAATTTTTTAGATTTATTTGAAGCTGAAGAAATAATAAAATCTGGAAATAAATTTGATGGAAACAATGTTTATTTAGTTCATTATCCAGATGGAAAAGTCTTTAACTTATTTGAAAGAAGAGAAAATATATATATTGAAAGACCTGTATATAGTAAAGGAAAGATATATTTTCTAGAAGTTGATTTTAATAAAAATATTATGATTTTGAACTCTTTCAAATGTGATGATATTTTATCTTCTTATGACTTAAATTCGATAAAAAAAGTAGAAACAGAAATTTCTTTATCAGAAATAGAGGATTGTTATAATCTATTATTAGAAATAGAACCTATAATGATAGTAAGATGTCCCAATAATGGAACTTTTGAAATTATTTATCCAGAAAGAAAAACATATAAAATAGAAAACGAGGAAAGTTTTGTATTCAGAGATTATGATGATATGTATTTTAGTAAATGGGTTGAAGAACCTGAATATAAAGAATTCATTATTTTAAGAGATTTTCATACTGGAGAGAAAAGAGAAGTATATTGTGGAGATATTTTTAGAATGCCAAATGGAGAAATATGGAAAATTAAATAAAAGAAAAGGGCTATCAAAATTGATAGCCTTTTTTGTATGAAAATTTATAGATTTATATAATTTAGGATTATAGAATTAATGATATAAAATTCAAAACTAATTTAAATAAAAATATTTCTTTACAAATAGTAAAAAAAGTATTATTATGTTATATATAACAGTATTGAAAAAAATAATAAAAAGGGGTTTACAAATATGTTTAAGTTTGCGAAAATCAAGACAGACAGACAGACAGACAGACAGACAGACAGACAGACAGACAGACACTATAAGTCTGTTGTTTTAGAATGTAAACTTTTAGAAGAATATATAAGGCATAGTCATTTTTAGGATAACTATGCCTTTTTTTATTATTTAAAAATAGATAAATTTATATTTAGGAGGATTTGTTATGAATAAAAATAGAAACAGAATAGCAGCAATGATGATGGTTGCAGCTATAACAGTAAGTTCTGTTGCTATACCTGTAGAGGCAGCAGTAGTAAATA
>NZ_JARIBH010000053.1 GCF_029264495.1 Peptacetobacter sp. | reverse complement strand
TTACATAATCTTTTTAATTTTACTCTTTACGTTTTTACAATTATCAGATATAATCTGATTATGTTATATTTTATCGGTTTGCCAATAGGCTTACTTAACTTTAATTAAATAATATCATCACACATACAAAAAGAGAGTATAATATTTATTATACTCTCTTTTTTCATAAAAGTATATAAGTTATACTCGAATACTTATATATTATATAATAAAAGTAAGGAAGGATACCTTCTCTACTTTCATAATTTTACTATTTTATTTTTCAAATTTTATTTGAAAATTCATTCCTCCAACTTGAACTGTATCTTTTCCTTTTAGAATACTCTTGTCAGATTTTTTATTAACTAAAACTATACCATTATTTTTAGCTAAAGGTGATGCTGTTAATGCATCAACTAATTTATCTCCATTTGCTAAGTATATTTTATCTGATCCTGAATAGAATTCATTTATAACTTTTTTATTTGTTTCGTATCGATTTTCACCTGCTAGTCTTTTTGCATTGTATTTAGATACTATTGATTTATCTACCACAGAGTTTCCACCTATTACATAATATTCAATTCTAGATTTTTTAGTGTGATTTGAAGATTTTCCGTTAGTTAATAGTATAGGTGCTTTATTTCTAGCTGCAACTGCTGAAACTGACATTGCATCCGCTTCACCTTTGAATCCATTAACTATGAATGCTTTATTGTAGTTTCCTAATTTTTGAGCTACTAATTCTGAAGTTTCAACTCTAGTTTTTCCACCAAGTCTTTCAACTTTTATATTAGCTGCAGCTATTTCTTTAGCAACCTTTTCACTTATAGCATTTTCTCCACCTATTATATAGACTTTTTTAACTTTTTTGATTCTGTCCATAGTTACTTTTGGTATAGAATCTTTCTTAACAAGAAGTATTGCTCCATTTTCTTTTCCTGCAAGACCTGAAGCAGATAATCCATCTGACATAGTCGAAGTTGCATTAACAAGAACTACTGTATTATATGATCCTAATTTATCAGCTACTTTTCCTGCTGTTTCATACCTATCTAAACCTATTATTTCTTCATGAGTATATATTGGTTTTGATGGTTTTGACGGTATATAAGAACTTTCTTTTTTAAATACTATATCAAGAGTAACCTCTTTTTTAGGCATAATAAATGTATATACATAGTTAGATTCTTTTGTTAATTTTACATCCTTAGATTCTATTGATGCTAAGTACCATCCTTTTTCAGGCTCTAATTCTATTTTTACTTTTTTTCCTTCTTTAGCTGAGTTAGCTCCTTTTATTGTACCTTCACCTTTTATCTTCACATCAACACTATATGTTTCTCCTTTTAATGGTACATCTTGATTTCCGTAACAATTTTCAGTATAATATGGTTCAAATTTTTCTAACTGTTCAGGAGTTAATTTATTATTACCTATTACTATTTCATCAAAATTAGGTTCAGCACTTCCCCAATAGTTTCTTTCCATAAACATATTTTCAATTATATTTTCTCCTAAAAATTCTATACTATCTTTTGCATTTTCTATAGAATTATATCTAAAATCTATATGTGTATAGAATTTTATTTTAGAATTTCCTTTTATATTATTATTTATTACTTGAGTTGTATCAGTCATAATATTTAATTTGCTATTTTCTAATTCATTATTACAAAATTCTACTTTTTCAGGGTATAAAATACTAGCAAATTCACAATTATTAAATTTATTACCATCTATTCTTATATTTTCACCAACATTATTATCTTCTGTTGCAAAATAAATACCATATTTGCAGTTTGATATATTAGAACCTTTTACTTTTAAATTTTTACATTGTTTATCAACTACTATTCCATAACTTACAAATCCATTTCCTTTTATAGTTAAATTTTCTATTTTATCTCCTTCTGAAGCTGATATAGCTCTTACTCCTTGTTGCTTACTTCCTTCTTTTAATCCACTTAAATCTATTGTTAAATTTTTAAATGTATTTTCACCTGCTGAATGCAATACAGCGTCATCATTTTGATTACTGTCTATTTTATTTGTAACTTTTATTGTATATTTCTCATTTTCACTTTTAGTTCCGTCTATAGTTATTCCTTTTATATTGTCTATTTGTTTCCATGTATCAACTTCTATATCTGAAACAAGTTTTACAGTTTTATCACTTTCTTCTTTGGCTGCTTTTATTGCTTTCTCTAATGTTGGATAGTCTTTTCCATTTACACTTGCAACACCTGCATGAGAAATATTTGTCGAACCAATATCATTTTCTGAAGAATAATATGGACCTACTATAATATCTACTGGAGTTGAGTCATTTAATTTTATTTCTGTTCCTTTATCACCGTAAGTAAAGTGATCAATTTCTTTAGAATCTGCATCTTCTATTTTTAAAGCCCCTACACCTCCTACATCTTTATGAGTAAAGTAATTATTTGACAAATCATAATTATTTCCTTTATTTGAATTTGTTCCAACTTCAAGAGCAAATCTACTTTCTATAAACTTATTATCTTTTATTTTTATTCTTTTTCCATCTATATTAGAATGATCCACACCTATAACTCTATTAACATTTTTAAATGTATTTTCAGTTATAGTAATGTCTCCATTCTGAGATTCTTGTGCTGTTAATGAAATTGCTCCTGATCTACCATTAGAACCATAATGCTCATTTTTCAAATCTATTTCATTATTTGAAATTTCACTGCCATTACTTACTCCAACCATTAATGCTCTCGCATTCATATTCACTTTATTTTTTATAAATTTAATTGATGATGTTTGATTACTGATTATTAAATTAAATATAGGTGCACCTGTAAATTCACACATTCGTATTGTACTAGTTATATTGTTTCCTATAACAAATCCAACTGATCCTTCTTTCGTATTTTCAAAATTTAAATGCTCTATCACTACATTATTAGCATTTATATTAAACATACCTCCACCTTTTATAGTTGTTTGATTTTTTGATATTCCATTTTCAACCTTTATACTCCCTCTTATTTCTACTCCATCAACATCAATAGGAATACTGCTTTTTAATTCTATGTCAGAATATATTACTATTTTTTTCTTTTTTTCTTGAAGAGCCTTTCTTAACTCGTCTTCAGTTTTTACAACTGTATATGACTCTTCTTTTGATATTGATTCTTCAATAGCCACATTGCTATCATCTACTTCTGCTGCACTTACTATTCCATTAGTTGATGGAACTAAAAGTGAAGCTGCTAATAAAAATGACAATGCCTTTGATTTTTTCTTATTCATAAATAACTCCTCCAATACTATAATTTTTAAACATACTATAACTTATAACTAAAAAAGTACAGAAAAATATATTCTATATGAATACAATACTTCTGTACTTAAATTCTAGTTTTATGTAATTTTCTGTATCAAAATAAAAATATATTGATTTTATCTGTCTGTACATTTCTTTCCTAATTACGAACATTTTATCAACTCCCTTAATACAACTTAATAATATCTCTATTAATATTATACCAAATCAATAAATAGAATTTAACGTTTTCATTAAATTCCTAAAAAAATAAATGTTTTTCTATATATTATATTTTTATTTTATATAAATTGCTATTTAAATATTATTTTAATAACACTAAAGTGACATTATCTATTTTTAAATAAAAGTATTAAATTTTATTTTTTTCTCACTATTTTAGCAATAAAATAATTTAATTGAAATCTTATCTATATAAAAAAGCAAGAATTATACAACTCTAGTAACAATACAGCTTTACTGTTTTAAATATAGTTGCATATTCTTGCTTTTCCCTTACATTAAAACTCTTTTATTTTCTATTCTTTTAGTAATTCTATTTCTATCAAAACTTTCAAGTATTATCATACAGTTTTTTCTGCTTGATCCTATAAGGTCTCTATATTCTCCTAGAGTTATTTCTCCTTTTTCATTTATATAATCGATTAATAATTTTTTTGCTTTTTCATATGTTTCCATATCCATTATATATCCATCCCCAAGCATTGCAACTGTATCACCTATCATAGCATCTAATACTTCTTTTGCTCTAACATCTCCTCCAGTTACTTCATCTATTGTAGGAACTGATTCAAATCCAGCTTTTTTTAGTATATTTTGCATTCTTCTTCTATTTTCTTTTTGTTTATCATTGAATACAACTTTAAAATCTTTAAGTGATACTATATTCCCATCCATCTTTATAAGTTCTTCTTTCTCTAATGAAGATAATACTATATCAAACTCTTTTGATTTAAATTTACTTTCTATTTTAGATTTTAATTCTTCTTTTAATATACCTGCTTTTAGTCTATTATGTTTATGATAATCAGAAAGTAATTCTTCAACTTTATTATACATATTTTTGTAATGGTTTATATGTACATACATATTTCCAATTATAAATATTTTATTTTCATTTAAAAGTTTATCAAGAGATTTTCTAATATCTTCTTCATGAGCACCAGTATAACTCATAATATCTTTTATTGTCGGATAATTTTTTGAATTATTTTTTAGATATTCTTCTATAATATCATGTAATTCGCCTTTTTCTTTTACTTTTAGCGCTTCTATTATATTTTCATCAAATCTCTTATGTTTTTTTGGAGATGCATCTATTATCACACCTCCACCAATTGTTGCCATAGGTGAATAGCTTCTTACTACAAATGTATCTCCTTTTTTAGATATTATACTTTCTTCTAACCTTAATTGTACAAATCCACCTTCTCCAGGTGCAATTTCCTCTTTATCTAGTGGTACTGCTCTACAAAGAATTTCTCTTGTCCCATGATATAATCTTAATCTATCCCAATGTTTTAATGATTTATCAGTATGTTTTACAATATTTAATTTAACATCTAACATCATAGATTCTTCTAATGAATCTGGAGCTGCTAAAACATCTCCTCTTTTTACTTCATCTTTTTTTACATTTGAAATATTTATTGCTGTTCTTTGTCCAGCATATGCTGTTTTTTCATCATCACCATGAACTTGTATACTTCTTATTTTTGCTTTTACTTTTTCTGGATATACTACTAAATCATCATCAACACTTATTTTTCCCTCTAAAAGCGTACCTGTTACTACTGTCCCATGACCTTTTATTGTAAATACTCTATCTATATTAAGTCTTGCTGGTGAATTTTCATTTTTTTCTTCTATTTGCTCGCTCATAGTATCTAATTTTTGAATAAGTTCAGGAATTCCTCTTTTTGATACAGAATCTACTTCTAATATTTCTGCATTTTCAAGGAATGTTCCCTTCATTCTTTCTTTTATATCTTCTTTTACTAGTTCTCTAAATTCATCATCTACCATATCACTTTTAGTTAATACAACTATTCCATTTTTGATATTTAAAAAAGATAATATATCCATATGTTCCACAGTTTGAGGCATTATACCTTCATCTGCTGCAACAACAAGCATTACCATATCTAATCCAGATGCTCCAGCTAACATATTTTTTATAAATTTTTCATGTCCAGGAACATCTACTATACCAACTCTTTTCCCACTAGGTAAATCAAAAAATGTAAATCCTAAATTTATCGAAATACCTCTTTTTTTCTCCTCATCAAGTGTATCTGTTTCACGACCTGTTAAAGCCTTGATAAGAGTTGTTTTACCGTGGTCTATATGACCAGCAGTTCCCACTATTATATGTTTCATTTTGTTTCCTCCTAATTCCGATAAATCAATTTAAACGAACGCTTTTTTAAGTTCATCTACTACATCTTTAAATTCATCTTCAAATATAGTTCTTACATCAAGTATATATTTATCATCATATACTCTAGCTATTATATGTGAGTCACTAAGTCTTAATTTTCTTTCTAATCTAGATACATTCATATTTTGGGGAGTTATAGCGATTGCTTTTGATTTCATTGTTTCAAGAGGCATTGATCCTCCTCCAACTTGAGATAAACAATCTTCTATATGAATTTCTGCATCTAGATTTAATTTTTCTATTTCTGTATAAAGACTATTTGCTTTTCTTTCTAATTCTTCCATAGACATAGTAATCATTTTTAATGTAGGAATATTTTCTATTGCATTTTTTTCATCAAGATACATTCTAAGAGTTGCTTCTAATGCACATATTGTAAGTTTGTCTACTCTTAATGCTCTTGTCATTTGATTTTTTTTCATAGCAGAAATATATTCTTTTTTACCTACTATTATTCCTGCCTGTGCTCCACCAAGCATTTTATCTCCACTAAATGTTACTATATCTGCACCCCGTTTTACTGAATCTAAAACAGTAGGTTCATAATCTAATCCATATTTAGATAAATCTATAAATACTCCACTTCCTAAATCTTCTATGACAGGTAAATTATGTTTTTTACCTAATTTAACTAATTCTCCAACTGATATACTTTCTGTAAATCCCATTATCCTATAATTACTTGTATGTACTTTCATAAGTACTTTTGTTTCTTCAGTTATAGCATTTTCATAATCTTTTAAATGTGTTTTATTAGTCGCTCCAACTTCTACAAGGTCAGCTCCACTAAGTTCCATTATGCTAGGTATTCTAAATGAGCCTCCAACTTCTACAAGTTCTCCCCTAGATACTATAGCTTCTCCACCTTTTGCCATTGTACTTAAAACCAACATAACTGCTGCTGCATTATTATTTACAACTAATACATCTTCTGCTCCAGTTAATCTTTTTATCATATCCGTTAGATGCACATATCTAGATCCTCTTTCTCCTTTTTCTAAATCATATTCAAGATTTGAATATCTAGATGCTGCTGTCCAAATTTCATCTTTTATTTTTTCACTTATAAGTGATCTACCTAAATTTGTATGAATTACTGTTCCTGTAGCATTTATTACTTTTTTTAAAGAAAGAGCATATTCATCTTTTACATTTTTTATTGTTTCTTCTATTACTTTTTCCATTGTAAGAGAAAATTTTTCACATTCTTCTTCTGTTTTTATATTTACTATTGCTTGTCTATTTTTATTTATTATATTTCTTATAGACTCTAAGACTATACTTCTAGGATATATTTCTATTAAATTTTCAATTTCTTTTTGAGATAATACTTCATCTACTGGAGGAAGCATTGCAAATAGTTCTTTTTTATTCACTCTAACCACTCTTTCTTTTGATTTATTTTATTATATTATATGTATAAATTTACAATTATCATATTTTTCTTTTACTTCTCCAACTATTTTAGCTGTTATTGAACCATTAGAAAGCATATCCTTTACTATATCGTCAGCTTGACTTGGATTTACAGCTAATAATAGTCCTCCTGATGTTTGTGGGTCATATAGACAATCTTCTATACTATCTTTTATACATTCATCTTTCATTACTTCATCTTGAATGTACCCCATATTATTATATGTTCCTGCTGGAACAATACCCATTTCGGCCATTTCTATAGCACCTTCTAATATTGGTACTTCTTTTGAATTTATTTCTATAGTAACATCAGATGCTTTTGCCATTTCCATAGCATGACCTAAAAGTCCAAATCCTGTTATATCTGTTACAGAATGAACTTCAAACTTATCTATACTCATAGCTGCATACTTATTAAGATGTACCATTGTTTCTATTACTTTTTCTTCTATTTCTTTAGATACTAAACCTTCTTTCATAGCTGTTGAAAGTATTCCTGTTCCAATTGGCTTAGTAAGTATCAATTTATCTCCAGGTTTTGCTGTAGAATTCGCTTGAACTTTTTTTGGATGTACTAGTCCTGAAACAGATAATCCGTATTTAGGCTCTTTGTCATCTACAGTGTGTCCACCTACTAATAACGCTCCACTTTCTTTTACTTTGCTAAATCCACCTTTTAAGATTTCTGCAAGTACTTGCATATCATGACATGATGGGAAGCAAACTATATTCATAGCAACTATAGGTTCTCCACCCATTGCATATATATCAGAAAGTGAATTTGCAGCTGCTATTTGTCCGAAAGTATATGGATCATCTACCATTGGTGTGAAAAAGTCCAATGTTTGAATTAACGCTTTCTCATCATCTAATTTATAAATAGCTGCATCATCTGCTGTATCTAATCCTACTAATAAATTTGATACTTTTTCATTATTATTTTTAGGTAATTGTTCTAATACTGATGCCAAAACCTCTGGCCCTATTTTCGCAGCTCAACCTCCTGCTGTTGTCATATCTGTTAATTTTTTATATATTTTTTTATCACTCATAAATTCCACCCCTAGCTTATTCAAATTTTGATTTGAACTTATTGCTTATATACTGTTTATATAAAAAAAATATAATTTTATTTCTTACGTACATTAATATAATTAATATACATACTCTTTTATATTAACATATTTTTTAATGTTTATATATAATTAATTGTTAGATTATTGTATATCTAATGGTTAAATTAAGATTATTATATATTTAATAAAATAAAAGCTAGTATTTTTATTTTTAAATATACTAACTTTTATACTTAATTTATTAAGTTTTTAAATATATAAATATCTCCTTTAAAATAATACTTTTTATACACAGACATTATCTTTCATATCTTCAAACTTTTTTTCTCCAATACCTTTTACATTTTTTAAATCTTCAATACTTTTAAAACCTCCATTTTCTTCTCTATAATTTATTATCTTATTTGCTGTAGCTTCTCCAATTCCAGGTAATTCGTCTAGTTGTTCAACTGTAGCTGTATTTATATTTATAAGAGAACCTGTGGACATCTCTCCTTGATTGTTTGTTTTTTGTCCTTGAGATGTATTTGAATTCGCATTTATATCATTTGGAATTTCCTCACCTACTTTAGGTATTATATAATGTTTTCCATCTACTAATTTTTCTGCTAAATTAATCATATTCATATCAGCCCCTTCTACAACACCTCCCATAACTTTTATTGCATCTGACAATCTATCTTCTGAACTCATAGTAACAACACCTTCATTTTTTACAGCACCACTAATATATACAGTAACTTCCTTATTATCTATATTTGTTTCTTCACTTTTTTTATTTAATTCACTATTTTCTTTTTTTATATCTCCATCATTTTCTGTATCTTCTGATGTAGATATTTCATATCTAGCATCCTCTCCTATTCCTAAAAATTTTATCCCTCCTATAGCACAGATAACAATTATTATTACTGCAAAAATTATTGTTTTTTTCTTTTTTTCGTCCATTTTATCACTCCTTTCATTCCTATTATTGACATAATTATGTTATACTAAAATGTAAATTAAATTTTTATCGGAGGTTTTTAAATGAAAAAAATATATTCAGTACTAATTGCTTTTATTATTGTCTTTTCTTTTGTTTTTTCTTCATTTGAAAATGTATTTGCTGAAGGAAAAGTTCTAGATTTAGAGGCTAAAAGTGCTGTTTTAATGGATTATGAAACTGGAAAGGTTCTTTATCAAAAAAATGGAAATGTTCAAATATACCCTGCTTCTACTACAAAAGCTTGGACTGCATATTTAGTTATAAAAAATGTTTCTGATTTGAACAAAAAAATTACTATAGGAGATCTTCCTTATATAGAACCTTCTAGTATGTTTCTTAAAAAAGGAGAAACTTTTACTGTAAGAGAATTGCTAACTGCTCTTATGGTACATTCTTGTAATGATGTAGCTTATGTTTTAGCACAATATGTTAGTGGATCAATACCTGAGTTTGCAGACTTAATGAACAAAGAAGCTAAATCTATTGGTTGCAATAATACTCACTTTAATAATCCTAATGGTTTACCTGATAAAAACCATTACACAACAGCTAGAGATATGGCTTTAATTGCTAGAAAATGTATGTCAGATCCTATTTTTAGAGAAATTGTTTCTACTAAATCTGTAAAGTTCCCTGCTACAAAGCAATATCCTCAAGAGAGGGTTTATACAAACTCAAATAAATTTCTTACTTCTCATTCCAAAATAAATTATAGAGGCAAGAATATTGATATAAAATATGATATTGTAGATGGGATAAAAACAGGATTTACTGAAGCTGCTGGAAAATGTCTACTTTCAAGTGCTGTAAAAAATAATCAAAGAATTATTGCTGCTGTTTTTAATTCAACAAATTATGGTATATATTTAGATTCTAGAACTCTGTTGGACTATGGTTTTGAAAATTATAATTCGTTTACTATAATGGATAAAGAAGACTATATTTCAACTAAAAGAAAGTGGTTTACTAAAGAGAAAAAACTTATCTATCAGCCTGAAGAAAGTTATTCTGTAGTATTGCCTAAAGGTCAATCTTTAACAGATGAATTTACTTTTGAGACTGATTTACAAAAGACTTCTCTTCCAATACATTCTGGTGAAAAAGTAGGTAATTTCTATATTTATAAAAATGGTAAAAAATTTAAAACTATAAATTTAATAGCTAAAAATGATGTTACTAGTAAATTTGCTTTTTTAACAGAAAATAAATTTTTAAGATTTATTTTTTCTATAATAAAATTAATATTGTTAGCTTTTATAATATTCTTTATATACTTTATATCTAAAAAATATTATAGAAAATATAAAAGAAAACAAATTAAAATTAAAAAAGCTAAAAAAAGACAAAATTCAAATAATAATAAAGTTAATAATAAATCAAACAATGTTATAAAAAGGGATACTGGAAAATCTAAAAATTCTACTAACCAGAACCATAAAAAATAACTTAAAATATCTATTGTAAGCAAAAAGGCTATCATCTCAACAAATGTTGAAACGATAGCCTTTTATTATATATTAAGTTTTTATTTCATACTATTATTTTCTAGAAAAATTTTTACTAACTTCCATAATTATTGTAGATGTTAATGCAAGTCCTATACACATTAAAAGATCATTAAATCCAAATGTTGATGGTATAGAGAATATAGGTCTTACTGATGGTATTAACACTATAGAATATAATAAGAAACATGTAGTCATAGCAAGTATAACATATTTATTTGAGAAGAATCCTATTTTTATAGCTGAATCTACATTTGATCTACTAGCTATTGTTTGTAATGTTCTCGCAAATATTAGTGTTGTAAACGCCATCGCAACACCAAATTCAGGAGATATTTTCATACCTAAGTACTGAGCAACTATAGTTACTAAACCTATTACTATACCTCTGAATATAATACGTTGCATTGTTCCATCTGCTAATATAGCCTCATTTGATGGTCTTGGAGGTCTTTTCATAATTCCTCTTTCTGTTGGTTCAAATCCTAATGCTATAGCTGGCAATGAATCATTTACAAGGTTTATAAATAAAAGTTGTAATGCAGTAAATGGATTCGTCCAGTTTGCAAAAACTGCAAATAGTATTGCTATTATTGCACCAAAGTTTCCTGCAAATAAGTAAGTTATTGACTTTTTAATATTACTATATACCGTTCTTCCAACTTCTACTGCATTTACTATACTTGCAAAGTTATCATCTACAAGTACCATATCACTAGAATCTTTTGCAACATCAGTTCCACTACCCATACCAATACCTATATCAGCCTGTTTTAATGCTGGTGCATCATTTACTCCATCACCTGTCATAGCTGATACACAGTCTTTTCTTTGCCATGCTTTTACTATTCTTATTTTATTTTCAGGTGATACTCTAGCATAAACAGTTATTTTTTCTAATTTTTTATCTAATTGTTCATCAGTTATATCATCAAGTTCTTGACCTGTTAATGCTATATCTCCTTCTTCCATTATTCCTATTTCTTTGGCTATTGCTGAAGCTGTTGTTTTATGATCCCCTGTTATCATAACGGTTTTTATTCCTGCTTCTTTAGCTTCTCTTACAGCATCTATCACTTCTTCTCTAGGAGGATCTATCATAGCAAGTAGTCCAATTAAAATTAAATCGTCTTCATCTTCTATTGATGGTTTAAATTCTTCTTTTACTTCCTTATAAGTGAATGCAAGTACTCTTAATGCTCTATTTGAAAATTCTTCATTTTTATTTTTAAATTCTTTTTTTATTTCATCTGTAAAAATCTTCTTTTCTCCATCTATTATTACATATTTTGTTCTAGAGAATATTATATCTGGTGCACCTTTTGTAAACATAAGTGTTCCATATTTTGTTTTATTCACAGTTGTCATTAATTTCCTATCTGAATCAAACGGAATTTCTTCTAATCTACAATTTTCATTTCTTATCTTTTCATAATTTAGACCATTTTTGTTCGCAAAATTTATAAGTGCTGTTTCTGTTGGATCTCCTATCTCTTGACCTTCACTTCCTATAGAAGAATCATTACAAAGTACTGAACATAGAGTTATTAAATCTGCATGTTTATTTTCTTTAAATTCCTCATTTGTAGATATTTTTCCATTTTCTGTTCCATTCATATAGAAATCTACTACAGTCATCTTATTTTGTGTTAATGTACCTGTTTTATCTGTACATATTACTTTTGCTGAACCTAATGTTTCAACTGCAGGCAATTTTCTTATTATAGCTTGTTTTTTAGCCATATTATTTGTTCCAACTGCTAGGACTATTGTCATTATTGAAGATAATGCTTCTGGAATAGCTGCAACTGCTATTGCAACTGCAAACATAAATGAACTAAGTACAACTGAACCAATATCATTAGTTCCAAGTACAAAGGCTTTTCCTACTTGTATTCCAAATATTAAAAGTGCTAAAAGTGTTATACCTACTCCTAATTTTTTACTAAATACTTCTATATTTTGTTGAAGAGGAGTAAGTTTTGAATCTGCATTTTCAAGTAATCCTGCTATTTTACCTACTTCGCTATTCATTCCTGTTCCTGTTGCTACAAAAATACCTCTACCATAAACTACCATAGAACCACTAAATACCATATTTTTTTGGTCTCCTAAAGGAGCTTCATCTTCTATTTTTTCTATATGTTTTAATACTGGTTCTGATTCTCCAGTTAACATTCCTTCAACACATTTTAATGTCTGTGCTTCTATTAATCTACCATCTGCTGGTACATAATCTCCAGCTTCTAATAAAATTATATCTCCTACTACTATTTCTTTGGCAGGTATTGTAAGTTTGTTACCTTCTCTAATAACCTTTGCATTTGGTGCTGAAAGAGCTTTTAAGCTATCTAATGAACTCTCTGCTTTTTTTGTCTGAACTACACCTAAAATACTATTAAGTATTATTACAGCAAATATTATTAATGATTCCATTGTTTCTCCAAGTGCAATCTGAACTAATGCTGCAATAAGCAATATAATTACTAATGGATCTTTAAAACTTAATAAAAATAATTTCCATACTGGAACTTTATCTTTTTCTTGCAATTCATTGTATCCATATTTTTCTAATAGATTTTTTGCTTTTTCTTTACTCAATCCATTTTTCGTTGTTTCCAAATTTTTTAAAACTTCTTCATAATCTTTTTGATAATACATAATCTTCCTCCATTTCTTCTCTTTTGTATAGATTTGTATCTTAACAATTTATTTTTTATAATAAAAAAACCTTGATATAAACCTACTCAAAATAAACTATTGTCTATTTTGAAGGTCTTGCTATCAAGGTATCTATTCTTCCTCGCCAGTTAACCGAGTATTTCTACTGTATTGACGACTAACTGCACTAATGTGTAAGCTACTCCCCTTCGAGAAGTTTTATTTATTATTAATTTATATTATATATCCTCATATAAAATTTGTCTACTTTTACCATGTTAAATTATTTTAACATACTTATAAAATTAAATTACACAAATATTTTTACAGCTTATATATAAAAATTGCTATACAAATGTATAGCAATTTTTATATATTCATTTCTTATTTAATTATAATCTAGAATTAATCTTCTTGTTTTATATCAACTTTTATGCTTAATTCTTCTAATTGTTTTTCTTCTGCTACTGCTGGTGCATTTGTCATTGGACATATAGCATTTTGATTTTTAGGGAATGCTATTACTTCTCTTATATTATCTACTCCTGCAAGAAGCATAACTAATCTATCAAGACCAAATGCCATACCTGCATGTGGTGGAGCACCATATTTAAATGCATCTAATAAGAAACCAAATTTATTATATGCTTCTTCTTCACTTAATCCAAGTGCAGAGAACATTTTTTTCTGAATTTCAGAGTCAGATATTCTTACAGATCCTCCTCCTATTTCATATCCATTTAATACAATATCATATGCTTTTGCTCTTAATGTATCTTTTTCATCAGTATCAAGTCTATCTATATCCTCATCAAGTGGAGATGTGAAAGGATGGTGTTTAGCAACATATCTTCCATTTTCTTCATCTTCTTCAAATAATGGGAATTCTGTTACCCATAATAGATTATACTGATTTTTCTTTTCTTCTAATATTCCTAGTTTTTCTGCTACTGCTAGTCTAACTTGACCTAAAGCATCATAAACTATAGCATCTTTATCTGCAACAAATAGAAGTAAATCCCCTACTTTAGCATTCATTCTTTCAACTATTGAATTTAACTCTTCTTCTGTAAAGAATTTTGCTATTGGAGAAGTTATTCCTTCTTCTGTTATTTTCATCCAAGCAAGACCTTTTGCTTTATAAGTTTTTGCACAATCTTCAAGATGAGATATTTGTTTTCTTGGGAATTTATCAGACATTCCTTCTACATTTATACCTCTTACACTTTTCCCTTTAACAGCACAATCAGCAAATACTTTGAAACCACATCCTTCTACTAAATCTGTTATATTTACAAACTCATATCCAAATCTAGTATCAGGTTTATCTGAACCAAATCTATCCATAGCTTCTGCATAAGTCATTCTCTGTAATGGTATCTGAATATCTACATCTATAGTTTCTTTAAATATTTCCTGTACCATTTTTTCCATTATAGTCATTACATCTTCAGCTTCAACAAAAGACATTTCTGTGTCTATCTGAGTAAATTCTGGTTGTCTATCAGCTCTTAAGTCTTCATCTCTAAAACATTTTACTATTTGGAAGTATCTATCCATACCAGAAACCATTAATAACTGTTTTAATAACTGTGGTGACTGTGGTAGAGCATAGAATTTTCCTTCATTAACTCTACTTGGTACAAGATAATCTCTAGCACCTTCTGGAGTTGGTTTTACTAGAAATGGAGTTTCTATTTCACAGAAATTGTTTTCTGTTAAATATCTTCTTACTATATTAGTTACTTGTTGTCTTAGCATTAAATTTTTCTGCATTTTAGGTTTTCTAAGATCAAGATATCTATATTTTAATCTTAATGCTTCTGAAACATCATCATCATCTTTTATATATATTGGTGGTGTTTCTGATTTATTAAGAAGTCTTAATTCATTTGCAAAAACTTCAATATCACCTGTTGGCATATTAGGATTTTTAGACTGTCTTTCTCTAACTTCACCTTTTACTGCAATTACATACTCTGCACCTAATTTTTCTGCTTTTTCAAAAGCTTCTTTATCTACATCTGTATCAAATACTATCTGGCAGATTCCGCCTCTATCTCTTAAATCAACGAATACAAGACCACCAAGATTTCTTTTTTTCTGTACCCATCCCATAAGTACAACTTCTTGTCCTATATTCTCAGCTCTCAATTCGCCACAATAGCAGCTTCTTTTTAGACCTTTTATTGTTTCCAAAAAAATTACCTCCGTCCTCTTTTTGCTTATATTAATAATTTGCATATAGTATATATTATATCCTATTAACACTTTATTGTGAATACAATGTTATTATTTGTTAAAATTAAAAATAATTTTCTTTTTATAAAACAATTGTACTATTATATAGAATATTATCATCATTATAAAATCCTATATATTATAAACTCTTTAATTTTCATTCTTTTTTATTATATCATACTTTATATCTATAATTGTATATCTTTGTGTTAAGTATATATCTAAAGTAGACATACTTGTATCTCTTTGATATTATAATTTTGTAGTTTTATTGTGGAGGGTATATTTATGAATTGCGATTTAGATAATAAATCAAATTTTTATTTTGAAAAAGAAGTTTTTTTGTCATGTGGAAAAACTCTTTATATAAGAAATGCTATTGGTTCAGATGCTGAATCTGTTGTAAATTTTTTCAAGATAGCATCTGATGAAACTGAAAATTTATCTTTTTCTTCAGAAGAATTTAATATAATTCCTTTTCAAGAAAAAATGGTAATATCAACATTTAATAAGTCTGAAAAGTCTATCATGCTTTTAGGTTTTATTGATGATGTTCTTTGTTGTGTTGCAGAACTTTTTTCTCCTAAAGAAGCTAGACTATCACATAATGCAGAATATTCTATAACTGTCTTAAAAAAGTTTTGGGATATTGGTATTGGAAATGCAATTACTAAGAATATTATAAATTTTGCAAAATCAAAAAATATAAAAAATATAACTTTGTCAGTAAGAGGTGAAAATTCTGCTGCTATAAATTTATATAAAAAATATGACTTCAATATAATCGGCATCAAGAAAAATTATATACAAATAAATGAAAAATATGATGATGAAATATTAATGCAGTTACAGTTAGACTAATTCTATGTAATTTATAAATAAAAAAGAAGGAAATTATCCTTCTTTTTTATTTATATTTTCTTTTTCTTATTAATTTTACAATACTACAAACTACTGCATAAAAAACTCCTGCACAAGGCCAAATTATCCAACTTTGATCCCAATTTCCCGTTAAAAAACTATATCCTAAATACATAGTTGTAATTGTGCACCAATATATAGTTGATAAATGTTTATTTTTGATATTTTCAATTTTTTCTTCTACTTCATAATCTCCTGTTTGTAGTATCTTCTGATATCCAGAATTAATAATACTTATATTTACTATTCTATTTACTCCTATTGAAACTATAAATAACATTATTCCAACCATTATCGATTCTACATATTTTTCTACTGTAAATGCTTCAGCTATAATTATAGGTACTGAACTTATAATACAAAGTCCTACTCCAATAGCCATATTTAGATTATATTTATTTCTAAAATTTTCATTTTCTTTTTCAACAAATTCTTTTGTTCTATTATCAATTTCTATCAATTCTTCCATATATTCATACTTACTTAATTTTAATCCATAAATTATAAATAATACTGTTGCAATAGATACTATTATCAATAACATACTTACACCTATACTTTCTGAAAATTTTTCTTTTAGTTTTATA
>NZ_JARIBH010000035.1 GCF_029264495.1 Peptacetobacter sp. | reverse complement strand
TATACTTTATTTATCTGAATTTTTATGTAGGATTGCGTTTAAAGTAGAAAAACATCTTCCAGAATTAATTTCTTTTATAGGTAACAATACTTGGAGCATCATGATTCATCATTTACTGATAAAATGGTTATTTACTCAATTTGCAAATACAGGTATTTTAGGAATTTACAGAGAATTCTTTGATTATTTCATTTCTCCTATAGCTTGTCTTATATTGCCTTTAATATTTGCTTATTTGTACAACCATTTAGAATTCAAAAATAAAAGATTTGAATTTAAATAATAAACTTGAACTTATTATGAGATTTTATTTTTTAGATTGCAATAAATTAAAAAGGACTCTATCAAATTTATTAATAGAGTCCTTTTATATTTATTAAGTATTTTTTATTAGTCGTTTTTATTTAACCAATCTATTAGAAGATTTATATATTTTTCATTATCTTCAACAAAACACATGTGGCGACAATCTCTAAATAATTCCCATTGAGAATTAGGTATTCTATCATACATATATTTTGCTATATATGGAGTACATAAATCATTTCCTCCTGATATAACTAATGCTGGTTCTTTTATATCTTTTAATTGTTCTGTAACATCATAAGTTTTTAATGTTCCAAGAGGAGTAAATTCATTTGGTCCCCAACCTACTACATAGGCTTCAGCACCTTTTTTAACTGGTCTTGTTAAGCATTCTGGATCATTTTCTCCATATTTTCCAGCTGCATGACGAAGCATATATTCTGCTTCTGCTGCTTGGTATTCTGGTGAAGAATAATCATTATTTTTAGTTGCATAATCTATTGCTTCTTGCATTTCTTCTGGAAGGAATGATATTAATCTTTTCCGTTCTAATCCCCACATCCATGATGCTGGAAGTGTACTAGATAATATTATACTTTTTATACCTTCTGGTTTATAGTTACATATATATTCAAGAGTCTGCATTCCACCCCAAGATTGACCTAGTAAATGAATTTCATCAAGTCCTAAATGTTTTCTTAATTCCATTAACTCTTCTATCCAAACTTCTTTATTCCATAAGTCAGGTCTATTTTCTACAAATGATTCTCCACAACCTAATTGATCATACATTATTATCTGTCTATCATCAAGTTCAGCCATCTTATCAAGAACTTCAAAATAATTATGTGTTGACCCTGGTCCACCATGAAGTAACACTAGTGGAGCTTTTTTAGGATTTGCTTCTCCTACTATACGATAATATGTTTTGTACTCTTTAAAAGGCATATATCCTTCTACTATTTTCATTGTATTCACTCCTTACAATTATATAAAATATTTCTTTTTTTAACTATATTTTATATTTTTTTAATCATTTGACTATATTATAACAATACTATAATATTTTTACAAGTGATTTAATTAAAGTGTTTTTTATTATTAGTATTATAATAAATTTAAAATAACTTTAAATTACCATTCCTCCATTTACACCTATTATTTGACCTGTTATAAATCCACCTTTTTCAGCTAAGAAGTATACTGTTTCGGCTATATCTTCTACCTTGCCTAATTTCATAAGAGGTGTTTCTTCTTTTAATTCATTTAATGTTTCTTCTCCATAGTATGAACACATATCTGTCATTATTACACCTGGTGATACTGCATTTACTCTTATATTAGACGGACCAACTTCTTTTGCTAAAGCTTTTGTCATTCCTATTATAGCAGCTTTTGATGTTGAGTAGTGTACTTCACAAGATGCACCTGTTTCTCCCCACATAGATGTTATATTTATAATACAACCATTTTTTTCCCATATCATATGCTGTAATGCTTTTCTTGAACAATTAAATACACTTTTTACATTTACAGACATCATTTTATCCCACTCTTCATCTGTTATATCTGTGAACAATTTATCTTGACTTATTCCAGCATTATTTACTAAAACATCAATATTACCAAATTCTTTTAAACAAAAATCTATCATTTTATTTGCTTCTTCACTTTTCGATACATCTGCTTTGAATATTTTTATACTACATCCTTTTTCTAAAAGTTCTTTTTCTAATTCTTTAGCTTCTTTTTCTGAATTATTATAATTAGCTAAGACATTATAGTCATTTATTGCAAATTCTCTTGCTATTTCCTTTCCTATTCCTCTAGATGCACCTGTTACTACTACTGTTTTTTTCATATTTTTCTCCTTTAATAAAAAAAGTATCCTCTTTAAAAGAGGATACTTTTAATTTTCATATTTTTTATTCTGTAGCTCCTCCACTAGATTCGCCACCTCCTGATGATCCTCCACCAGAATTATCGCTTCCACCTCCTGATGATTCTCCACCAGAGTTATCGCTTCCACCTCCTGATGATCCTCCACCAGAGTTATTGCTTCCGCCTCCTGATGATCCTCCACCAGTATTATCATTACCTGTATTTCCATTATTATTGTTATTATTTGTATTATTATTATCTTCATTTGGTAATGTCGGTTTATTCTCTTTATCTTCTCCCTTACTTACAACTAAAGAGATTTTTCCACCAGAATTACTTTGAGCTAATACAGTTCCTTCTTTATATGCAGAACTGTACTCATATGTTATTTTACCTACAGCAAATCCTTTTGCTTGTATCATTCCTTGAGCTTGACTAAGTGTCATACCTACTACATTAGGTTCTTCTTTATTGTTATTTCCTTTACTTACAACTACTGTAATAGTATCTCCTTCTTTTAATTCTGTACCTGCATCTGGATCTTGTGAAATTATTTCATTTTCAGCTGCTGAATAACTATATTCATAACTAACTATTTTTAAATTTAATCCCATATCTTCTACAGTTGTTTCTGCTTGTGTTACTTGCATTCCTTCAACATTTGGCGCTATTATAGCATCTTTACTTCCAAAAATACTTGAACCAAATAGTTTAAAGAATACTCCTACTTGAGCTAAAAGTATTAGTGATAATATCACTGCTGCTATCTTTAATTTTTTTCTAGTTTTTGGTGTTTCTTCTTGAATCACTTTTTTCTTTTTCTTTTTTCTTCTTTTTTTAGGAATATAATCTTCTTCGTCTTCCTCATCATAATAATCATCGTCATCATATTCCTCATCATCATAGTATCCAGCATCATCTCCATCTATATCTGCTATAGCAGCTGGTACTATTTTAGGTTTTGCTACAGAATTTAAATTTCTTTCGTCTATATGTCTTGTTGCAAAATCATCATATTCTTTTATAAAATCTAAATCTATATTTTTTTCTATATACTCTATGTCTTCTATTACTTCTTCTGCGGTTTGATATCTATCTGCAGTATTTTTCTCTGTAAGTTTTTTTATTATAGTTCTAACACTTTGAGGTATTCTTATTTTTTCCTCTTCTGTAAATTCTATATCATCATTTATATGCTGAAGTGCAATTGAAACTGGCGTATCTCCTCTAAATGGAACTTTTCCAGTAAGCATTTCATATAAAACAATACCCAATGAATATAAATCTGCATTATTTGTAACAAATTTTCCTTTGGCTTGTTCTGGAGAAAAATAATGTACTGACCCTATTACTCCACCGATATTTGTCATTGTTGAATTTGATACTGCTTTTGCAATACCAAAATCTGCAACTTTTGCTATATTTCTACCTTCATTTGATATAAGTATATTATGTGGTTTTATATCTCTATGTATAATCCCTCTTTTATGTGCACAGCTTAATGCCATTGCTATTTGTTTACTTATATCAAGAGCCGTATACTCATCAAGAGTTCCTTCTTCTTGTATTATTTCTTTTAAATTTTTTCCATTTACATATTCCATTACAATGTAATGAACTTTGCCATCTTCACCTACATCATAAACATTTACTATATTTGGATGTGAAAGACTTGCAACTGCTTCAGCTTCTCTCTTAAATTTCTTTAAAAATTCTTGATCATCTACAAATTCAGGTCTTAAAACTTTAACAGCTACTACTCTGTTTAAAAGCTTATCTTTTGCTTCATAAACATAAGCCATTCCGCCTTCACCAATTTTTTTCTCTATCTTATATCTATTTCCTAAAATTGTATCTCCCACGTTATATCACCGTCCCAACTAAACTCTAACTAGTATTACAGAAACATTATCATTTCCAGCATCATTAGCTGTATTAATTAATTCATTGCTTATATCTTCAAAATCTTCATTATCTTTTATTATTTTTTCTATTTCTTCATCAGCAACACAACCTGTAAGTCCATCTGTTGCTAAAAGTATTATACCACTTTTTTCAATATTTTGTTTAAATATATCTACTATAACAAAAGGATCTGGTCCTATAGCTCTAGTTATAATACTTCTATTAGGGTGTGTCATAGCTTCTTTTTCTGTAATTGCTTTTTTTTCGATTAATTCTTCAACGTATGAATGGTCTTTAGTTATTCTTTTAAGTCCATTGTCATTATCAAAGGTATATCCTCTACTATCACCTACATTGGCTATATACAAATGATTTTTATATAATATAGCAGTTGTAAGAGTTGTCCCCATTCCCAAAAAAGAATTATCTTCTGAAGCTTTTTCATATATTAAGCTATTCACATTATTATACGCTTGTTTAAGTATATCGTCTATATATTCTATCTTAATTTTATTTGTTTGAAGCAAATTTTCTTTGAGAAAGAGTATTATATTTTCGGCCGCCATTTTACTAGCTACCTCTCCTTTTTTATAACCTCCCATGCCGTCAGCTATTGCAAATAGACCTATTTCTTCATTTTCTAAGTCTATTATTTCACATTTACAATAATCTTCATTGTTTTCTCTAACTAACCCTACATCAGAGGCAAAATAAAACTCCATAAAATCCCTCCCTTTTAGATTATTTATGTTTTCTTCTTAATTGCCCACAAGCTCCACTTATGTCAGAACCCATAGATATCCTAACTGTAGCTGGAATATTTCTTTCTTCAAGATAATCTCTAAATTTATATATAAATGCCTTATCTGGTTTTTTAAAATCTCTTTCATCAACCTCATTTATAGGTATAAGATTTACATGACAAAGCATTCCTTTTAATAATTTTGATAATGCCTCTGCTTCTTTTTTACTGTCATTTACTCCTTTTATTAAGGAATATTCAAATGTAACTCTTCTATTAGTCTTTTTAATATAGTATCTACATGCCTCTAATATTTCCTTTATACTATACTTATTTGCAACCGGCATTATTTCAGCCCTCTTATCATCATATGGTGAATGAAGAGATATCGCCAAATTAATGGGAATTTCCATATCTGCTAATTCATAAATTTTAGGAACTATTCCACATGTAGAAAGAGTTATGTGTCTATATCCTATATTTAGTCCATTTTCATCATTTACAATTTTTAAGAATTGTTTTGTATTTTCGTAATTATCAAGTGGCTCTCCACTTCCCATCAATACTAAGTTTGATACTCTTTTTCCAGTATCTTCTTGTATTTTCATTATTTGATCCAAAATTTCCCAAGGTTCAAGATTTCTAACTAATCCGTCCATTGTAGATGCACAGAACCTACATCCCATTCTACATCCTACTTGGTTGGATACACAAACAGTTACTCTGCTGTCATAATCCATCATAACAGTTTCTATTATATTTCCATCATTTAATAAAAATAAATATTTTTTTGTTTTTCCATCTTTTGATTCTAATTTTAATTCTATATCTATATTCCCAATATATGAAACTTCTTCTAATTTTGCTCTAAGAGATTTAGGAATATTATTCATATCATCAAAACTCTTTGCACCTTTATAAATCCATGAATAAACTTGAGTTGCTCTAAAAGCTTTTTCTCCAATTTCTTTCATAAATTCTTTCATTTCAGCTTCTGTAAAATTTTTCAAAGCTTTTTTTTCTATCATAATACTACCTCTTTTGCTATTTTACTCTCTTCATTTTTGCAATAAAGAATCCATCTATTCCATGTATGTGTGGATATATTTTTAAATATCCTCTTTCTTGCTCATCTGGGTCTACATTTACTCCTTCTATAGGAACTAATTTATAATTTGAATTTTTTTCTAAAAATTCATTTACTATATCTATGTTTTCACAATCTTGAACAGTACATGTTGAATAAACTAAAGTTCCACCTATTTTAACATACTTAGATGCATTTTCAAGTATTTTAGCTTGAATTTCAGGTAAATCTTTTAATTCTTCTTTACTTTTATATTTTATTTCTGGCTTTCTTTTTATTATACCAAATCCAGAACATGGTACATCTGCTAATACGCAGTCAAATTTTTCTATACTTTCCTTATCCAATTTAGTTGCATCAAATTCTTCAGCCTCTATATTATTTATTCCAAGTCTCTTTGATGCTGCTTTTATTACTTTTATTTTATGTTCGAATACATCTCTTGATACAACTTTTCCAGTATTTTTCATAAGTTCTGCCATATGTGTACTTTTACCACCTGGAGCACTACATACATCTAAAACCATATCATTTTCTTTTGGATTCATTACTTTTGCAACCAACATAGAACTTATATCTTGTATAGTAAAATACCCCTCTTTATAAAGTCTAGAGTTTTCTATTCCCTTAAATTTTTCAACCATTATTCCTTCAGGTAACATAGCTTTATTGGCTTTTATACCCTCTTTTTCAAACTCTTTTAAAAGAGTTTCTCTATCTATTTTTAAAGTATTCGTTCTTAAATACAAATTAGGTCTTTCATTTCCTGCTTCTAAAAGTTCTTCTGTAAATTCCATTCCAAATTTATCGACCCAATCTTCTATAATCCATTGCTGATAAGAATATTTTACAGCCAATCTTCTTATTGGATCTTCTATATCTATATATTTTATAGTTCTTTCTTGTCTAATTTCATTTCTTAAAATAGCATTTACAAATCCTCTAGATTTTTTATCATACTTATTAGCTAACTTTACTGTTTCATTTACAGCTGCATAATTTTCTATATTATCTAAAAATAGTATTTGATATGTTCCCATTCTTAGTATAATTTTTACATAACTAGACATTTTTTTTACTTTTATTTTAGAAAGTTTATTTATTATAAAGTCTAGATATTTTTTATTTTCTATAACTCCATATACAATTTCTGTCGCTAGTCCTTTGTCTTTATCATTTATTTCATTATTTTTAAAAATTTTATTTATTGCCATATTAGAATAGTTTTTATCTATTTCTATATCACAAAGAATTTTAAATGCTGCTTCTCTTGCATTCATAAAATAACCTCTCTTAATTTTTATTTAATTTCTCGCACAATAATCTAATTTAATTATACACTAAAAAATAAAAAAAGAGAGAAATTTTATAAAAGTATCTCTCTTTTTAAATTATTTTTTATTTTGTATTTCTAAATTTATTAATCATCTCTATTTGATGCTATCAATAATAGTCTTAATAACTGTAATATAGCTGTCATCGCAGCTGCAACATATGTCATTGCTGCTGCTGAAAGTACTTTTCTACTATCTCTTGCTTCTGCATTATCTACTATTCCTAAATCCTCTAATTGAACTAATGCCCTTTTTGATGCATTAAATTCAACTGGTAATGTTATAAGTTGGAATACTACAGTAGCTGAAAACATTAGTATTCCTAATTGTAATAGAGTACTGCTTCTTGTAAATAATAATCCTACAAATATAAGTATCCATGATAAACTAGAAGCAAAGTTTACAATTGGAACAATTGCTCCCCTTATTGATAGAGGTGCATATCCATAAGCATGTTGTAGTGCATGGCCACATTCATGTGCAGCAACTGATACTGATGTTACAGATGTTCCATAATATACTTCTTCTGATAATCTAAGAACTTTATTTCTTGGGTCATAATGATCTGTTAAAGTTCCTCTTATCGGCTCTATTCTTACATCTCTTATACCATTTGCTGCCAGTATTCTTGCCGCTGTTTCTTGCCCATTATATCCACTTGCAGATTTTATTCTAAAAAATCTATTCGTTGTTGAAGATACTTTAAACTGAGCATACATTGTAAATAATATAGCTGGTATTATTATAATCATTGTCGGATCATAAAATCCAAAGCCATAATATGGCATAAAATCACCTTCCTATTCCCCTTTGAAAAAATCTATTGCCTCTTTTACTTTTTCTACACTTACTCTTGTGTCAAAACAAGGTCCGTTAGGTCTTTCATTATATACACCTAAGACTGGAATTCCTTTAACATCTATTATACCTTCTGTTAAATCTCTTTCACAAGCTACAGCTATTACAGCTTTTGGCCTTGTTTCTATTATAACTTTTCTAGCTAGTGTTCCCCCTGTAGCTATAAATACATGAACATTTTCTTTTTCTCCCAATTTAGCTAAATCTGAGATATTACAAAGTCCACATCTAGCACAATTGTCTATTGTAGATGTTACTCTAAATTTACAATTATGAAATTGTAAACAATGAGGAAGCAATATTAATATTTTTTCTCCAGTTAAATTATATTTATTTGCTTTTACATAGCTATTATTTAATTTTATAAATATCCTTCTAATACTACTTTTTGACATTTTTAATAATTCTGATATAGAAACAACTATAGGATAAATTGTTTTAGCTATCATAAAATTAAATTTCATTAAATTTTTATTAACTTTCTTATCACATATTATAAATCTAGTTATAGTTGCTGAAAATAATAATATTGATGCTATTATAATAAATATTAATATATTTATTGTTATTATTATTCTAGGCATACCAACTATAAGGATATCAACTAATGTTGTAAAAAATAGTAAAATTAAAAATAAAATAGCTATACTTATAGAATATTTTTTTATATCTGACATAATATCCACCTATGAAAGAACTACTCCTTCTTCGATACTATTTCCTTTTATATATTCAGATACAGGCATTCTTTTTTTATTAGGCATTTGTATTTCTTTTATTAAAATAACCCCATCATTTGTACTTACTCTTATACCTAATTTATCAGTTGATATTATAGTTCCTGGTTTTTTGTCACTTTTTTCATCTAATACTTCTGTTTTCCAAATTTTCATTTTACCTTCATTATACATTGCATATGCACTTGGCCAAGGATTTACACCTCTAACTAAGTTATGAATGTCTTTAGATGATTTATTAAAATCTATATGTCCTAACTCTTTGTCCATTATAGGTGCATAAGTAAATTCCTCGTGATTTTGTGCTATTCTTGGTGCTTTACCTTCTTCTATTAAATCCATAGTTTCTTTTAGAAGTTTAGCCCCTTCTATCATCATTTTATCATGAAGTTCACCTGCTGTTATTTTATCATCTAATTTAAATTCTTTTGTAAGGATCATATCTCCAGTATCTAATCCTTCATCCATGTACATAGTAGTAACTCCTGTTTTTTCTTCACCATTAATTATTACCCAGTTTATAGGCGCTGCTCCTCTATATTTTGGTAATAATGACACATGTACATTTATACATCCATATTTAGGTATTTCTATTAATTCTTTTGGAAGTATTTGTCCAAAAGCTACAACAACAATTATATCCGGATTTATTTTTTCTATAGTTTTTATAAATTCTTTATCTCTTGCTTTTAGAGGCTGATATACTTCAATATTATGTTCTACAGCTAACTCTTTTACTGGTGGCATAGCCATTTTTTTGCCTCTACCTTTAGGTTTATCTGGCTGTGTAACTACAGCTAATACCTCATGTTTTTCATCTATAATTTTTTGCAAACATGGAACTGCTATATCTGGAGTTCCCATAAATACAACTTTCATTATATTACCTCCATATAAATATTTTATTTTTTATAATTATTTTTCTACTCTATCCACAAATAGTATTCCATTTAAATGATCTATCTCATGACAGAAAGCTCTAGCAAGTAATTCTTCTCCCGCTATTTCAAATTCATTTCCATGTCTATCTTGAGCTTTTACTTTTACAAAATATGGTCTTGTTACTTCTTCATTTATATTATCTACACTTAAACATCCTTCTATATCAGTCTGCTCTCCTGCTGTTTCTATTATTTCTGGATTTATTAATTCTATAATTCCTTCTCCAACATCTATAACTACCGCTCTTTTTAACATTCCTACCTGTGGAGCTGCTAATCCTACACCATCTGCTTCATACATAGTGTCAGCCATATCATCTAATAGCTGTGCTAATTTCTCATCAAATTTATTAACTGGTTTACATATTTTTCTTAATACTGGTTCTCCCATTTTTGTAACTCTTCTTAAAGCCATTTTTATTCCTCCTAATATTACCTCTAATTAAATTTTATTCTAAAGTACACTGTTTGGATTTACAGAAATTGATATGTTTATATTTTTATCAAAAACAACATCTCTTTTTGTTATACATACATATTTTATTATACCCTTTAAAAGATTAATTTCAACAAAATCATCTTTAAATAAAAGTTGCCATCTATAATTTTTATTTATTTTTGATATTGTACATGGATTTGGACCTAGTATAAAACTTAAATCATCATATCCTCGTCCTTTAAATAAGTATTTTAAAGAATTATACATAGAATAAATATTTTTCTTTACTTTTTCTTCATTATCTCCACTTATCACCACACTTATAATATTTCTAAATGGTGGGTATTCAAACGATTCTCTAATTTTTATCTCATTTTCATAAAACTTTTCAAAATTATACTCCATAGCATTTTTTATAGCATAATTATCTATATTGTAAGATTGTAACAATACTTCTCCTTCTTTTTCTGCTCTTCCCGCTCTTCCTGCTACTTGTGTAATCAATTGAAATGTAGTTTCAAAACTTTTGAAATCAGGAAAATTAAGCATCATATCGGCTGACATTATTCCTACTAATGTTACATCTGGAAAATCAAGTCCTTTTGATATCATCTGTGTACCTATTAATACATCTGCTTCTTTATTTTTAAATTTTCCTAAAATCTCTTCTGTTTCACCTTTTCTAGCTGTAGTATCTTTGTCCATTCTTAAAACTTTTATATCTGGAATTAATTTTTTTAACTCCTCTTCAATTCTTTGTGTCCCTGTCCCAAATGGTTTTAAATATTTACTTTTACATTCTGGACATTCTTTTGGAACTTTTTTTTCAAATCCACAATAATGACACCTAGCAGTATTTTCTCTTTTATGATATGTAAGTGATATATCACAATGCTCACACTTCATAACATACCCACAATTTCTACATGATATAAAGTTAGCATATCCTCTTCTATTTAAGAATAATATAGTTTGATTTTTTTTATAAGTATTTTCTTTTATTTTTTCTATTAATTCTCTACTAAATACACTTTTATTTCCTTCATTTAATTCTTGTTTCATATCAATTGCTTTTATCTTTGGTAATGGTTTTGAATTTGCTCTTTTATCTATTTTTAAAAGTTTATAGTCTCCTGTTTTTGCTCTATAATATTCTTCTATTGATGGCGTTGCAGAACCCATAACTAGTGTTATATTATTTTTAAAAGACATATATCTAGCTACTTCAATAGCATTAAACTTTGGATTCATTTCAGATTTATATGAAGATTCATGGAATTCATCTATTATAACTACTCCCAAACTTCTAAACGGTGCAAATAGTGCAGATCTCGCTCCTATAAGAATTCTTATTTCTCCCTTTCTTACAGCTCTAAATACATCATGTTTTTCTCCCTCTGAAAGTTGACTATGAAAAACTCCTACTATTTCTCCGAATCTATTTTTTATTCTAGATACTGTTTGTGGTGTCAAAGAAATTTCTGGAACTAATATTATACTATCAAGACCTTGAGATAATGCAAAATCTACAATATCCATATAAACTTCTGTTTTACCACTACCTGTTATTCCATGTAGTATATATGGTTTTTTATTATCAGAAAACATTTCACCTTTTATTATTTCAGAAACTTCCTTTTGTTGTTCATTTAATTCAATTTTCTTTGCTTTTTCTTTATAAGTTAATTTTGGTTTTCTAAAAAAATCCTCTTCTTTAAAAGTAATTATTCCTTTTTTTTCAAGAGAATTTATACTTTGTTTAGAAATTTTTAATATCTCTATAATATCATTTATCTCTACTTCTTCATTTAATTTTAGAAAATCTATTATTTTTCTCTGATTTACTCCTATTTTTATCTTATTTTCAGATATATATTCATCTATATTTTCTATATAGCTAGATAAACTGACAATTATAATTTTTTTTTCGTTTTTAGTACTTGTATATTCCCATTTTATATCTATTATCTTTTTATTTTTCATTTTATATAATAGATTATTTATATTTTTAATATATTTTAATTTATCTACCTTTATTTTTCCTTTATTTTCTGATATATTCCTTATAATTTTTTTTTCATCTTCAGATAAATTATTATACTCTTCTAAGTATCCTTCCTTTAATGAAATCACCTTATAATTTTTAACTTTTAGTCCTTTTGGATATATCATATTTATACAATCCATATATGTACATAAATACCTATTTTTCATCCAATGAACCATAGATAGTTGCTCTGGTGTAAATAAAGGTTCTTCATCTAAAATATCTTCTATCTCTTTTATTTTTATATTACTTTGTTTTTCATAATTGTTTTTTATTTTAAACACAAATGCTTCTATAGGTTTATTACTTTTTCCAAAAGGAACTAATACTCTATGTCCTATTCTAATTATTTCTTCTAAAAAATCGGGTATTTTATAAGTAAATAGATTATCAGTATAAACAGTGTTGCTTCTTACTATAACTTCTGCATACATTTATCCACCCCCTTATAAATAATAATATGTAAAAAAATAGAGGAGATTCCCCTCTATTTTTCTTGATTTTCGATTAACTCTTTTACTTTATCCAATATAATATCCGCTACATCTTCCTTGCTCATCATAGGATAATCTTCTATATTTCCATTTATATCTATAATCTTTACTATATTAGTATCTGTGTTGAATCCAGCTCCTTCTTTAGTAAGGTCATTAGCAACTATAAAGTCTAAATTTTTAGTTTCTATTTTTCTTTGGGCATTTTTTAATAAATCATTAGTTTCTGCGGCAAAACCAACTAAAACTTTATCTTCTTTTATTTTTCCCATTTCTTTAGCAACATCTTTTGTTCTTGATAATTCTATTGAAAGATCTCCTTCTTTCTTTTTAACCTTTTTCTTAGAATAATTTTTAGGTTTATAATCGGCAATCGCTGCACTTTGTATCAAAGCATCACAATCTTCAAAATTATCATTTACAGCATTATAAAGACTCTCTGCTGATGAAGTTTGAACAAATTTATGAATTCCTCTTGGAATTTCCAATCTTGTAGGTCCTGATATAAGTGTTACATCTGCACCTCTTAATACTGCTCTTTTTGCAATAGAGTATCCCATTTTTCCTGAAGATCTATTTGTTAAATATCTTACAGGATCTATATCTTCAATTGTAGGTCCAGCTGTAACAGTAATTTTCATACCTTTTAAATCATCTTTTCCATATAAAGATGCATAAACACTATAAACTATATCATCTACATCTGCTAATTTTCCTTTTCCTAAATCTCCGCAAGCTAACCTTCCAGATGCAGGCTCAATAAATTGATATCCATAATTTTTTAATTTTTTTATATTATCTTGAACAATTGGATTTTCATACATATTAGTATTCATAGCTGGTGCTATTATTACTGGTGCTTTTGTAGCCATAACAGTTGTTGTAAGCATATCATCTGCTATACCATTAGCTATTTTACCAATAACATTTGCAGTAGCTGGGACTATTAAAAATGCATCTGCTTTCTTTGCAAGAGATATATGTTCTACATCCCAAGTTTTTGGCTCTTCAAACATATCTGTTATAGCAAAATTTTGGCTTAATGTCTGAAAAGTCATAGGAGCTACAAATTCACAAGCTGATTTTGTCATAATAACATGAACATTTAAATCCATTTTTTTAAGTTTACTGACAATATCACATGCCTTATAAGCAGCTATTCCTCCACAAACTCCAATTACTACTGTTTTCTTTTCCATATTCTTACTCCTGATGTTCAGCTAATTGTCTATTTTGTTCTTCCTGATGTAATTTTTCTTTTGCAGCTATTTCTTCTTCTGTTAATAATCTGTAAGTTATTTTATTTTCTGCAACTTCTTTAGTAGCAGTTATAACAGGTTTTTCTTTATTTTCTGTTTTTACATATGGTTCTGCATGATCAACTAATTCTCTAGCTCTTTTTGCTACAGTCCAAGCTAAGTAATATCTGTTGTCTATTTTTTCTAATACGTCGTTTATTGATGGTTTTAACATTTTTTATATTCCTCCTCAAATTCTTTAAGTATAATATCTTTATATCTTTCTGTTTTATTTTTTTCTGCTGCAATTAATAGTTCTATTTCTTTTGCTGCAGTTTCAACATCTTCATTTATTATGAAATAGTCGTATTCTTTTAGAGTTTGTATCTCTTCATACGCCATGCTGAATCTTTTTTCAATCTGTTCTTCTGTTTCAGTTCCTCTTCCAACTAATCTTTTCTTTAGCTCTTCTAATGATGGAGGTAATACAAATATTAAAACTGAATCAGGACACATTTTTTTTACATTTAATGCACCTATCATTTCAATTTCAAGAAGAACATCTTTTCCTTTTTCAAGATTTTCCATGATAGCAGCCTTTGGAGTACCATAAAAATTACCATATCTTTCCGCATACTCAAAAAGATCTCCATTTTCTATCATATTTTTAAATTCTTCATGTGTTTTATAATAATAATTTACACCTTCCTGTTCTCCTTCTCTAGGAGCTCTTGTTGTTGCAGATACAGATAATTGTATATTATCATTATTTTTTAACAACTCTTTGCATATTGTACCTTTTCCTGCACCTGAAGGTCCTGAAACAACAGTTAGAATTCCTTTTCTATTCATTTTCAAAATCCTCCGATTAATTTATTTTTTAATATAGAACTTTTTTATTCTATATTTTGTATCTGTTCTCTTATTTTTTCTAACTCACTCTTAATTTCAACAACTGTATTTGTTATTTCTAAATCTGATGATTTTGAGCCTATAGTATTTGTTTCTCTATTCATTTCTTGAATTAAAAAATCTATTTTTCTACCAATAGAATCATTTCTATCTATTGTTGTTTTTAATTGAGATATATGACTTTTAAATCTTACTATTTCTTCTGTTATATTGCTTTTATCTGCATATATAGCTACTTCCATAGCTATTCTATTTTCATCTATTATTTCTGGATTATCAAGAAACTCTTTTATCCTAGAATTTAATTTTTCTTTGTATTCGATAACAACTGTTTCTGAATATTCTTCTATTCTATCTATATATTCTTTAAGTAGTTCACATCTCATTTTTACATCTTCAGCTAATTTTTTACCTTCTTCTGTTCTCATTTCAGTAAGTTTTTCCATAGATGATTTAACAGCTTTTTCAAGCATATTCCAAAGTAAATCTTCATCATCTTCTTTTTCTTCAGTTCTTACTACATCTGGGAACTTAGCTATATTCATTATAGATACTTCATCTTCCATAGAATATCTTTCTTTTATTTTTGTCAAAATTTTATAATATTGGTCTGCTAATTGCTCATCAAATTTTAAACTTACATCTTCACTACCTGTAAGTTCTAATTTAATAAATACATCAGCTCTTCCTCTTTTAACATAATCTTTTATTAAATTTCTAACTTTATCTTCTAAAAAAGCTATTTTTCTAGGAAGTCTTATATTTATATCAGAATATTTATGGTTTATTGTCTTACATTCTACTAAAAAATAATAATTATCATCTTTATATTCGCCTCTTCCAAAGCCTGTCATACTTATTGCCATTTTAAACCTCCAAATATCCTTCACATATTTTCACAGCTGGACCTGTCATAAATACTTTGTCCGCTATGTCTACTTTTACAGTTCCACCCTTTGATGTAACATTTATACTATTTTCTGTTTTCCCAAGGTAGTTGCATATTATTGCAGATGCAGTCATTCCTGTTCCACAACCTAAAGTATATCCACAACCTCTTTCCCATGTATATACATTTATATTATATTGGTCTCTAACTTTTACAAAGTTAACATTTGTTTTTTCTGGAAATATACTATTATTTTCAATAGCTGGACCATATTTTTCTATCATATCTAAATCAAACTCATCTATAAATACTATTGTATGAGGAACTCCCATAAGCATAGAAGTAAGTTTAAATTCTTTATCTAAAATTTTCACATTTTCTTCTATAAAGTTTTCCTTATTTGTTATCACAGGTATATCTTTTGCCTTAAAAGAACCTTTCCCCATATCAACTCTTACCGTCCTAACATCCCCTAAATCAGTAGTTATTATATTTATATGTTTTATTCCATCTAGTGTATCTACATCAAATTCATTTTCTTGAATTATATGATTATCGTAAACAAATCTACAGAAACATCTCATTCCATTTCCACACATAGCAGCTCTAGAACCATCAGCATTATAATATACCATCTCTATATCTGCTACTTTTGAATTTTTTACAATTAAAAGTCCATCTGCTCCAACAGACATCCTTCTATTGCATACTTGTAATGCTAAAGAAGAGTAATCTTCAGGATTTTTTCCATCATTTCTTCCATCAATGGCTATAAAATCATTTCCTATACCATGTAGCTTCCAGAATTTCATATCGATACACTCCTTTTAAAAGTATTTTACTACTTAAAATTTTATACTAATAATAAATTATAAAATTTTGTATAAACTCAAGTAGTCCATTTTTATTTCGCTCATACATTTTAATTTATGTCTTCCTTAACTATATAATTATATCTTAAATCTTAAATGTTTTCAATTAATGTCAATGTTTTATTTTATATAATTCTTATTGTAAAAAAAATATACAAAAATAAGAAGTAACAACTCCTTTTTTTATCATTATTATTTAAATAAGAAATTGTTACTTCTTTTAATTTTTTACTTACTAGATATTAATTCTTTAACTGTTTTTATAACTTTATCTACGTCTTCTCTACTCACATTTACATGAGTTACAAATCTATATTCTCCATTTTCCATTCCACTTATCTTTATTCCTTTATCATACATTTTTTGTACAAATTCTTTTTCTGATATAATATCCTCACTCATTGTAAAATAAACCATACTTATATCATTAGTATTTTTATTTACAGAAATTCCATCTATTTTATCAAGTTCTTCTGCTAAATAATAGCTATTTTCATGGTCTTCAGATAATCTTTCTGTCATCTCTTCTATCGCTATAAGTCCTGCTGCTGCAAGTATTCCAACTTGTCTCATTCCTCCACCCATTAATTTTTGTTTTCTTCTAGCTTTTTCAATAAATTCTTTACTACCAGCAACTATTGATCCTATTGGAGCTGCAAGACCTTTTGATAAACAAAACATTACAGAATCACAACAATCTGTTATTTCTTTTACATCTACTCCAAGAGATTGTGCTGCATTAAATATTCTAGCTCCATCTAAATGTACTGGTAAATTATGTTTTTCAGCTATTTTTTTTATTTCTTTAAGATTTTCAACACTTACAACAGTTCCTCCAAGACATGCATTTTCAACACATATAAGTCCTGTTGAAGGCTCATGTATATCATCTCTTCTTATCGCTTTTTCAACTTCTTTAGGATTTAATTCTCCTTTTTCGCCTGTTTCTAATGTTCTAAGCTGTACTCCTGCTATAACTGCTGGTGCTCCAACTTCATGAACTACTATATGATAATCTTTACCTATTATTATTTCTTGTCCTCTTTGACAATGTGTAAAAAGACAAAGTTGATTTCCAAAAGTTCCACTTGGAACAAAAATAGCCGCTTCTTTTCCAACTTTTTCAGCAGCTTTTATTTCTAATTCATTTAATGTAGGATCATCTCTGTATATTGAATCTCCTACTTCTGCTTCTGCCATAGCTTTTCTCATTTTATCTGTTGGCATTGTTACTGTATCACTTCTTAAATCAATAAATCTCATGCTTTTTTCCCCTTCACCAAATTTACTTTATTTATTATATATTATATCAAATCAAGTTTATTTTTCATATATTTTGATAATTTAAAATATATTATCTATTTTATAAATGCTTTTCAAACTTTGCCTATTTTATTTAATTGTATAACTATACATAATGTTTGTGAATTTTTATATTTTTCAGAAAACTATTGAATGTTGAACTAAAACATTGTATCATATAAGTGTAATATAAAAAAAATAAATTTTATATATAGTATTAGGTTATGAAAGGGGTATATGTAATATGGGCTTTTTAGATGGAAAAACAGTAATTGTTACTGGTGGTGGTAGATCTGTATTAAGTGATGGTAGATGCGGATCTATAGGATATGGTATAGTTACAGCATTTGCTAAAGAAGGTGCTAATATAGTAATAACAGGTCGTAATGTAAAAAAACTTGAATCTGCTAAAGAAGAAATAGAAAGACTTTATGGTGTTAAAGTTTTACCTGTTAGAGCTGATGTAAGCTCAGGTGCAGATAATGAAGCTGTTGTAAATGATGTTATCAAACAAACAGTGGATACTTTTGGAAGAATAGATGTTCTTGTAAATAATGCTCAAGCTTCTGCTTCTGGTGTAACTTTAGAAGATCATACAACTGAACAGTTTGATTTAGCATTATATTCAGGACTTTATGCTACTTTCTATTATATGAAAGCTTGTTTACCTTATTTAAAAGAAACTAAAGGAAGTGTAATCAACTTCGCATCAGGTGCTGGTTTATTTGGAAACTTTGGACAGTGTGCTTATGCTGCTGCTAAAGAAGGTGTTCGTGGATTAAGTAGAGTTGCTGCTAATGAATGGGGACAATTTGGAATCAATGTAAATATAATCTGCCCTCTTGCTTGGACTGCTCAACTTGAAAAATTTGAACAAGAATATCCAGATGCATTTAAACAAAATGTAAAAATGCCACCTGCTGGACATTTTGGAGATCCTGAAAAAGAAATTGGACGTGTTTGTGTTCAGTTAGCTTCACCTGATTTCAAATATATGAGTGGTGAAACAATAACTCTTGAAGGTGGAAAAGGATTAAGACCTTAATTATAATACAAAAGAACTTTAAGTTATAATATAAAAGATGTCGCTCTTTTAAGTGGCATCTTTTTTTTGACTTATTTTTCATTATTTCAAAAATTTAAAACTGATAAGATTAAACAAAAGATATATATGATATAATTAAATGATAAACATTTTGAGAGGAGAAAAATTATGGCATTAGACGGATTAGTTATCCATTCAATTGCAGACGAATTAAATTCTCTGCTTAATGGAGCAAAAATCGATAAAATATATCAACCAGAAGAAGACGAAATACTTCTTCAAATAAGAAATAATAAAATTAACTATAAACTTGTTATTAGTGCAAGTGCATCAAATCCAAGAGTTTATTTAGCTGAAGATTATAAGAAGAATAATCCTAAAAAAGCTCCTGTTTTTTGTATGCTTCTTAGAAAATATGTTCAAGGAGGTATTATTACAAATATCGAACAAGTTGGATTTGAAAGAATTTTAAAGATAAGCGTTGAATCTTTTGATGAGTTAAAGGAAAAGACTATTAAAGATATTTATGTTGAAATAATGGGAAGACACAGTAATATTATACTTGTCCAGAGAAATGAAAATAGAATAGTAGACGCCGCTAAAAGAATTCCCGTCAGTGTTAGTAGAGTTAGACAAATTCTTCCAGGACAAGATTACAATCTTCCTCCAGCTCAAGATAAGTTAAATCCACTTGAAAATATTTCTCTTGAAGATTTTTCTAATAGAATCAAATCTTTTGAAGGACCTTGTTTTAAATCTATCTATTCAGAATTTTTAGGAATAAGTCCTTCAATAGCTAGAGAAATCTGTTTTAGAGCTGGCGTAGAAAAAGGTGAATCTACTTCTTCACTTTCAGATTCCGATTTTAAAAATCTTTTTAATTCATTTGAAAATTTATTCAAAAATATAAAAGAAGGAAATTATTCACCTTGTATTATTCTTAACGAAAAAATTGACAAAATAGTAGATTTTGGCTGTATTAATATGAATATGTATCATGAATTTACTACTATTCATAAAGATAGTATTTCTAATGCAATAGAAGATTATTATAAAACTAAAGATATTAAAGATAGAATTAATCAAAAAGCTTCTGTTATGAAGAAAAATATCTCTATCAAACTTGAAAGGCTTATTCATAAATTAGAAAAACAACAAAAAGAGCTTGATGAATCTGAAAATGCAGAAATTTATAAAGTTAAAGGAGAGCTTATCACATCATATATCTATATGATTGAGAAAGGTATGGAAAGTATAGATGTTCAGAATTTCTATGATCCAAATTATAATACTGTAACTATATCTTTAAATAAAAATTTAACTCCTTCAGAAAATGCACAAAAATATTTTAAAAAATATAATAAACTAAAAAATGCAAAAATAGAAATTACCCATCAAATGGAAATGACAAAAGAAGAAGTTGAATATCTTGAAAACACTATACTTGGGATAGAAAATTGTGAAAATCTCAAAGAATTAAAAGATATTCGTGAAGAATTAATTAAAACAGGATATGTTAAATCACAGAAAAAAATCGGTAAAAAAGAAATCCAACCATCTACTGCACCTTTAGAATTTAAATCTTCTGAAGGATATCAGATTTTAGTTGGAAAAAATAATAGACAGAATGACTACCTTACTCTAAGACTTGCTGACAATGATGATGTTTGGATGCATACAAAAGATATTCCAGGTTCTCATGTTATTATAAAATGTGCAGGTCATGAACCTTCTGATCAAACATTATTTGAAGGTGCTGTTTTAGCTGCATATTATAGTAAAGCTAGAATGTCAGCAAAAGTGCCAGTAGATTATACTAAGAAAAAAAATGTTAAAAAACCTAGTGGTGCAAAACCAGGAATGGTTATATACGAAACTAATAACACTGCATATGTTACACCTAATGAAGAAATTATCGCCAAATTAAAAATAAAATAATAATAATTTTAAATCATATTTTATTTTTTTAGTGAAAAGCTATTCCATTTTTCTATTATTGTGATAAAATTAATTATGGTAATAAAATTTTATAAATAGCCAGGAGGTAGTTTCCAATGAAAACTCAGAGATTAAATGCCGTTTTAGAACAGATGAAAAAAGACGGAATACAGCAAATGATAGTAAGTGATCCTTACTCAATATTCTATCTATCAGGATTAATGTTACATACAGGAGAAAGACTTTTCGCTCTTTACCTAAATGTAGATGGCAATCATAAATTATTCGTTAATGAATTATTCCCAATAGAAGAAGATCTTGGTGTTGAAAAAGTTATATTCAAAGATACTGATGATGCTATAAAAGTTGTAGCAGACAGAGTTGACCACAACGCTGTTATGGGTATAGATAAAACTTGGCCAGCAAGATTCTTATTAGGATTAATGGAACACGGTGCTGGAAGCAAATTCGTTAACTCTTCTTATATAGTTGACAGATTAAGAATGTGCAAAGATGAAGAAGAAAAAGAATTAATGAGAAAAGCTTCTGCTTTAAATGACAAAGCTGTTGAAAGACTTCAGAAAGAAGTTAAAGCTGATTTAACTGAAAAACAATTAGTTACTGTACTTAAAGGTATATATGAAGATCTTGGTGCAGATGGATTATCTTTCGATCCAATAATAGGATTCGCTGCTAATGGTGCTAACCCACATGGTGAACCAGGAGACAGATATGTTAAAGAAGGAGATGCTATAATACTTGACCTTGGTTGTATAAAAGACCACTACTGCTCAGATATGACAAGAACAGTATTCTTCAAATCAGTTCCTGAAAAAGGAAGAGAAATATTTGAAATAGTTCTTGAAGCTAACAAAAGAGCAATAGAAATGGTTAAACCAGGTGTTAGATTCTGCGACATAGATGCTGCAGCAAGAGATTATATAACTGAAAAAGGTTATGGAGAATACTTCACTCATAGAACAGGACATTCTATAGGTCTAGAATGCCATGATATGGGAGATGTTTCATCTGTTAATACAGACGAATTAAAACCAGGTATGATATTCTCAGTTGAACCAGGTATATATTTACCAGGAGAATTCGGTGTTAGAATAGAAGACCTTATATTAGTAACTGAAGATGGTTACGAAAACCTAAACAAATACAATAAAGAATTAGTTGTTGTTGGCTAATATTTAACCTTACGGAATAACTAAAACAAAAATTTTATTACAATTTAATACAATAAAATAGGAGCTAAATATTAGCTCCTATTTTTATATATTATATTTATTTGAATAATCTAAATAACTAATTAATAGTTATTATAACTTCTTCAATTTTTCTAGACTCTATTTTTTCAACCTTTACTTTCATTCCAAAAATATCGACTTCAAACTTTTCATCGTTATTTGGTATTCTCTGTATCTTATTTAAAATAGCACCTGATATTGTATCATAAGGTAAATTATCTGGAAATTCTATACCTATCTTTTCAGACAAATCTACTAATGTTGTATTTCCTTTTATTTTCCATGATTTATCAGAAATCTTTATATTATCGTCTTCATACTCATCAAACTCATCATATATATTTCCGACAATCTCTTCTAATAAATCTTCCATTGTTACTATACCAATATTTTCTCCATATTCATTTATTACAATGGCAATATGAATTTTCCTTTTTTGCATATTTTTAAATAAGGTTACAGGATCTATTGAGTCTGGTATAAAATACGCTTTTCTAATAATATCTACTATTCCATTATCTTTTATTTTATTTTTATAGATATTATTTTCATCTACAGAATACCCATGTAATTTTGCAAAGAAATCTTTAGCATATAAAACACCTTTTATATCATTTTCATTTTCTCCATATACTGGATACCTTGAATAACCTGTTTCATGAATTTTATCTTCTATATCTTCTATGCTATCATCTTCAAATATTGATACTATATCTGTTTTATGTGTCATGATATTTCTAATACTTGAATCAGAAAAGTCAAACACATTATCTATAAGCTCTTTTTCATATGAGTTTATATCGCCCTCGCTATTTCCCAAGTCTATCATCATTCTTATTTCTTCTTCAGTAATTTTATTTTCTTCATCTTTATCCTCTATTTTTAATAGTCTAAGAACTAAATTAGTTGAAAAAGATAAAAATTTTACAGCAGGTCTAACAACTGTAGATATTATTGATACTGGTATACAGGCAAATTTTGCAACTTCAAGTGGTTTATTCATAGCTATTCTTTTAGGAACTAACTCTCCCAATATAAGTGTGAAGTAAGATAATATTAAAGTTATTATTATCAATGAAGCTGTATTTGTCATTTCATAAGATAATACTTTTAAATTAAGTGTATTATATATAAAGTCTGCTAGGTAACCTGATAATCCATCTGCAGCAAATGCACTTGCAAGAAAGTTTGCTAAAGTTATACCTATCTGTATTGTAGATAAAAATTCAGATGGATCTTTAGAAATCTCCATAAGTTTACCGGCTATTTTATCTCCTTCATCTGATAATTTTTTTAATTTTATCTTATTTGTTGATATTAATGCTACCTCTGTCATAGCAAAAAAAGCATTTAATGCTATTAATACAATCTGAAATATTATTTGTTTATACATTTTCTCTCCTTATGTGTTATTTATTTTATAATTTTAAATTTTATAATTTTAAAAATTTAATATATTAACACACAAGTTTGATTATGTTATCCCAATGTAAAATTTTGTAATAATAATTTTTTTTGTACTTATATTCAAACCCTAAAAATATTTTATTACTCTTCTCCTCGTCAGAATCCATTTTTTTCTCCTTAAAATAGTATTTTAGACGATTATATAATATTTAATTTATATATTCAATATTTTTTTATTGAATTAACAATATCTTAACCTCAATTTAATATTCAAAAATTTATACTTAAATTTTTATTTTTAAAATTTAAATATTAAATATTTATTTACTCTTATATCTCTAAATTTTAAAATTCATTTAATTAAATATTTTTTCTGGTAATTCTAGTGAGCTAAGTAGTAAACATCCTTCAGAAGCATATGTCCCCATAACACTACCTATATCACATATCACCACTTCTTTATAATTAGTTTTTTTTGATATTATTTCTTTTAAATTAATAGCTTTTTCAAAACAATTAGAATGTCCTATAAATAAAGTCTTTTTTTCTGTATCTTTTTCTAAAAATAATCTTACTAATTTTTCAATACTAGCTTTTTCTCCTCTTGCTTTTTCAAATGGAATTACTAATCCATCTTCAACCTTTATTATAGGTTTTAAGTTAAATGTATTTATTATACTTCCAGATAATTTACTTATTCTTCCACCTTTTATTGCATTTTCTAAAGTTTCTAAAACACCATAAAGTTTATTTTTATTTATTATCTTTTCTACACTTTCAGATATTTCTTCTAAACTTTTACCCATTTCAGCAAGTTGTGCTGCATAAACTACTATAAGACCTTGCCCAATAGAACCAGTCATAGTATCTATTATATTTATTTTATTTTCAACTTTTTCTTCATTATATATACTCTTTGCAAGTACTGCACTATTATATGTTGCTGATAGTTTTGAAGTCATTGATAGAACCAATATATCTGATTCAGCTTTTTTATATAATTTTATAAATCTTTCTGGAGAAGGGCATGCAGTTTTAGGAAGTTCTTTTTCTTTTTTCATTTTTTTATAAAATTCTTCTAGTGTAATTCCTCTTCCTTCATAAAATACCTCTTTTCCAAACGATATATCCATTTCTGCTATTTCTATATTGTACTTTTCTATGATATCTTTTGTTAAATCAGATGCTCTATCTGTTATTATTCTGACCTTTTTCATTTTATTTCTCCCTCTTTTAAATCAGTCGACCGACTGATGTAATTTTAAAAAATTTTGCATATTTTTAGTATATATTTTTTAGTACCTAGTGTCAATATCTATTTCTATTTTTTGTTTTTAAAATCTATCTCAATTATATTTTTATTAATACCATATTAAATTATATAAATCTATACGTTTGACAGTATTAATATATAAGATTATAATTATTTTATAATACATAAAGAAAGGTGTTAATATGAAATCTAATAATAATACAAAACAACTTATAATAGATACAACTATAAAACTTATAACAAAACAGGGTGTAAAAAATACCAGTCTTGCTGATATTGCTAGAAATACAAATATAAGTAAAGGTACTCTTTATTATTATTATGCATCTAAAGATGATATAATTTCTGAAATAGCAGATGTTCATTTGAATATTATAAATGAAGCTGTTTTAATGTGTGTAAAAAATATAAATGGGACAAGTGATTTAGATCTTGTTTCTCTTGTTATGGACAATATATCAACTATTTCTTCTACAGGTAGAATACATATGTATTTAATTTGTGAAGCTATAACTGAAAATGAAAATTTAAGAAATCAATTTAAAGAAAAATATAGAGCTTGGAGATTAGCTCTTAAAAATTCTTTAATTGAAAATCTTTCTGAAGAACATAAGGATAGAGCTGATGCTATATCTTTTTTACTTATCTCTATTGTAGATGGATTAGTAATGCAAAGTATATTAAAATCTGAAGAGATACCTTTTGCTGATATTTCTAAATGCCTTGTAGATATTTGGAATTAGTATAAAAAAACTATCGATTACTTAAATTTCAATCGATAGTTTTTTATTTAATCTATTTTTAACTTCTCTCTTTATTTGGTAATAACATCAATATCTTTTCTGTTACTTTTGATAAATCAGACTCTAATATACATGCTGCAAGTATTACTATTACAGCTCCTAATAATTGTGTTTGAGACATAGTTTCCCCAAATATAAAGAAAGCAAATATACTTCCTAATATTGGTTCTAAAGAAACTAATATACTTGTTACTTGTGTTTCTATATATTCTGTTGACTTAACATAAAATGTACTAGCTATAAAAGTAGATAAAACAGATATTGCAAGCATGTTTAGTACAACTTTGAATGAATTTTCTCCAACTATTGCTGATGAAATCGCAGAAAAATCTGTGAAAAATGATAATACTATTGTACTTGATATAAATCCATAAACTAAAATTGCATCTTTTGAGTATTTGCCCTCAAAAAATCTAGGTATTATAATTTGCATTGCAAATGTCATACCATTTGTAAGACCTGCTATTATTCCTATTATATCTAAATTAGCTCCTCCAGTTGACATTATATCTGATATACATATACATCCTAATATGCACATACATATTACAAATAATTTTTTCTTTGTCATTTTATCTTTAAATACTAGTGTCCCAAATATAGATACCCAAATTGGATTTGTAAACATTAAAACTGTAGCTACAGATATAGGAACTCTTTCTACTGATATATTATAAGTCATAAATCCTAACACAAAACATACTATTCCATATATACATCCTACAAATATACCTGAAAATTTTTGCTTTAATTCATTAGGTTTTGTTATTAGCATATATATTGTAAATAATACTCCAGCTATTGAGCATCTAATAAATGCTATATCCATTGCAGATAATCCTGCTAATGATAATGTTCTACTGTTAATTCCCATCATTCCCCAAAAAGTCGTAGCAATCAATACTAATGATATACCTTTTTTTCTATCATTCATAAATAATCCTCCTATTTTATAATAAAATTATATTTATTTTACACATGAAAGAAGTGCTTCGGAAACCGAAACACTTCTTTTAATTAAATACAACATTATCATTATATTATATATTAAGTTATTTTTCTATAGCTTATTATATATAGAATATTTTATATATCAATATATAATTATTTTCTTGTCACTTTTATACCTGTCATGTGGTCATTTAAGTTATGTTTTTCTATAGATTCATCTTCTACTCTATTTATTTCTAATGCTAAAGTTTCAGATTTTATATATTCTTCAAACTCAGCAACAGCTTTTGCTATTTCTTCATCTGAACAATAATCTATTACTATATTGTCAAGAACTTCAAAGTCTGCAGCTTTTCTTAATTGCTGTACTTTTGATATAAATTCTCTTGCAAATCCTTCATTTATTAATTCTTCATTTAATTCAGTATCTAATAAAACGAATACATTGTTCTGCATAGATACATTGAATCCTTCTTTAGCAGATATATTTATTAAAACATAATCTTTTCCAAATTCAAAGTTTTCTCCATCTAGTTCTACTGTTATTTTTTCTCCGTTTTCTAATTTAGTTACAGTATCATGGGCATCTAATGCAGCTAGAGTTTTTGCAAATGTATTTACTTTTTTACCAAGCACAGAACCAACTTCTCTAAAGTTTGGTTTTAAGCTGTAGTTCATATATTCACTTAAATCTTCAACAAATACTACTTCTTTAACATTTAACTCTTCTTTTATTATATCTACTAAATCAGATATAACTTCTTTATATTTTCCATCTATTAAAACTTCTTTTAATGGTTGACGAACTTTTATTTTAGCATTTTCTCTTGATGCTCTACCAAGAGTTACTAAGTTTTTAACTAAGTCCATTTTTTCTTCAAGTTTTTCATCAAGAAGTTCTTTATTACATCTTGGATAAGATGCTAAATGTACAGATTCTTCTCCTGTTAAGTTTCTATACATTTCTTCTGATAAGTATGGAGCAAATGGTGCTATTACTCTACATAATTCTGTTAATAATTCATAAGTTGTATTGTAAACTGATTTTTTATCTTCATTTAATTCTGGTTCCCAGAATCTTCTTCTAGATCTTCTTATGTACCAGTTAGATAAATCATCATTTAAGAATTCTTGTATTCTTCTTATAGTTCTATTTACTTCGAATATTTCTAGATTTTCTTCTATTTCAGCTTTTAAATTATTAAATTTAGAAAGTATCCATCTATCTAATTCTGGTCTATCTTTATACTCAACAAAGAAATCTCCTGGATTTACATTGTCCATATTCGCATATAGTGTAAAGAAATTATAAACATTTTTTATTGTTCCTATAAATTTAGATTGGATTTCTTTTAATCCATCTTCATCAAATCTTATTGGAGTCCATGGTGGAGATACGTATAATAGATACCATCTTAATGCATCTGCTCCATATTTATCAAATAATTCAAATGGATTTACAGTGTTTCCTCTTGATTTAGACATTTTTTTGCCGTTTTTATCAAGAACAAGGTCATTAACTAAAACATTTTTATATGGTGCTTTACCCATTACAAATGTTGATATAGCTAATAATGAATAGAACCAACCTCTTGTTTGATCTATACCTTCACAGATATAATCTGCTGGGAATAACTGATCAAAGTTTTCTTTATTTTCAAATGGATAATGATGTTGAGCAAATGGCATTGAACCTGAATCAAACCAACAGTCTATAACATCTTTTACTCTAGTCATTGGTTTTCCACAATCAGGGCATCTTAAATGTATTTCATCAACATATGGTCTATGAAGTTCTACTGTTTTTGGATCTACTGTTTCTATAGCTTTATCAGCAAGTTCCTGTCTAGATCCTACTGATTCAGTATTTCCACATTCACATCTCCAAATTGGTAAAGGAGTTCCCCAATATCTACTTCTTGATATAGCCCAGTCTTTTAATTCTTCTAACCAGTTTCCAAATCTTCCTTGACCTACGAATTCCGGATACCAATTTACAGTATTATTATTTTCTATTAATTTATCCTTTAATTTTGTCATTTCTATGTACCAACTTGGTTTTGCATAGTAAACAAGTGGTGTCTGACATCTCCAACAATGTGGATAATTATGTGCTACTTTTTCTTTACTGAATAATTTATTTTCTTTTGCTAGATATTTTATTATTTCAACATCTAGTCCTTCTTCCATTACAAATTTACCTTTCCAAGGAGTTGCTGTAAATTCTCCACTTTCATCAACAGGTTGAAGAACTGGTAAATTATATCTTCTACCACAATTATAGTCATCTTCACCAAATGCTGGAGCTGTATGTACTATACCTGTACCATCTTCAGTTGTTACATAATCTGCACAAGTTATAAAGAATGCTTTTTTATCTGGTTTTACAAAGTCCATAAGCTGTTCATATTCAACATACTCTAAATCTTTACCAAGCATTTTTTCAACTACTTCATATTCTCTATCTTTTAAAACTTTTTCTGCTAATGGTTCTGCTAGATAGTAATATTCATCCACATCAGCAGGTTTTACTTTTATATACGTAACTTCTGGATTTACTGTTAAAGATACATTTGATGGTAATGTCCATGGAGTAGTTGTCCATGCTAGGAAATATTCATTTTCAGTTCCAGATTTTTTAAATTTAGCCACTAATGTATTTGTTTTTACTTCTTTGTATCCCTGAGCAACTTCATGAGATGCTAATCCAGTTCCACATCTTGGGCAATAAGGAAGTATTTTATGTCCTTCATATACATATCCTTCTTTATTAAATTTATTTAAAATCCACCAAACTGATTCTATATAATTATTATCTAGAGTTATATATGGATTATCAAGGTCTACTTCATATGCCATTCTTTCTGTCATATTTCTCCATTGTTTTTCAAATGTAAATACAGAATCTCTACATTTTTCACAGAATTTTTCTATTCCATATTCTTCTATAGCTTGTTTATCTGCTAAGCCTAATTCTTTTTCTACCTGTATTTCTACTGGAAGTCCATGAGTATCCCAACCAGCTTTTCTTTTTACCTGGAATCCAGACATTGTTTTATATCTACATACCCAGTCTTTTAAAGTTCTAGCAACAACATGGTGTATTCCTGGATTTCCATTTGCTGTTGGAGGCCCTTCATAGAATACAAAACTAGGATCATTTTCACCTTTTTCTAATGTTCTTTCTAATATATTGATATCTTGCCAATAATCAAATACATTTGCTTCTGCATCTTTTACAGAAGTATCTACTAATGGTTTAAAATTTGCCATTAAATAATCACCCTTTCTAAAAATATTCCTTTATCTTAGTTTAAAGTTTTCCAAAATAAAAAAACTCGTCTCCTTTGTAAAACAAAGGGACGAGTCTAATCGCGTTACCACCCTAATTCCGTATAAATAAAAATTATACGACACTCTTCTGTATAACGGCACATTACCGGAATAACTTATTCGATAAATCTTAAATAAGATAAATCTTTCAGCATTCAACTCCGAAGTGATATTCAATTTAGATTATTCTCTGGTTCTCAGCAACTCCAGTTCTCTGTAAAAATATATTCTAAACCTACTGTCTTCATCATAGCTTTTAAAGATTTTGTTTTCTATACTTTGAAAGTATATACTATCTTTTTAAAATAGTCAATACTTACTTTTTATTTTTTCAGACAATTCTTTATTATCTCAAAATTGGATAATTTTATTTCTACATTCCAAATATGCTTTCAGGAGAAGTATTATCTTTTTCTTTACTTTCTTCTATTTCATTATCATTTATTTCTTGTTCTTCTGAGTAATTTATTTCATAATTCCTATTTGGTATTTCTTCTTCTCCATAACTATTCATAACAGTTCTCCACTCAAACTGACTTGCAAGACCTGTATCTATATTAGAGCATATTTCATCAATATTTTTTATTTCATTTTCTAAAAGAGATTTAAATTTATTCTTAAATATTTTAAATTCCGCTGTTATATTATCGTATTCTTTTCTTATTTCAAGAACTCTACTGTTGGCTTCATCTATTTTTTGTTTTGCTATAAATTCTGCCTCTTCTACTATTATTTTCGCTTTTTTATTAGCTGCCGAAGTTGTATCTTCTGCAGCAGTCTGTGCAGTTATTAATGTTTCTTTTAAAGTATCTTCTATATTTGTATATTTATTTAACTGATCTCCATACATTCTTAATCTTTCTTTTAAAGAGTCATTTTCTCTGATAAGATTTTCATAATCTACTCTTAAATCATCTAAAAATTCATCAACTTCTTCACAGTTAAATCCTCTCATAGATTTTTTAAAAATTTTTTCTTCTATTTCTTGTGGTGTTATCATGATTGTCTCCTCGATTATAATAGTATTCTAACTTTTGTTTTTAGTCTTCCTTTTTTTGTTTCTTCTCCTATTTCAATAACTTCTGCTCTTCCTTTTCCTCTAACTGAAATAAGATCCCCTGCGTTTACAACTTTTGATGCAGAACTAATTTTTTCATAATTTACACTAACTCTTTCCGCATTTATATACTTTAAACTATCTTGTCTTGACATATTATATATTCCACTTATTACACAATCTAATCTATTTGATGAAATTGTAAAAGATATCTCTTTATATTTTTTTTCTGATGGCAATAACTCATCTCGTTTTATTTCTCTAACTTTTACTTTATTTGTAGCTACCTTTGTAAGATTTAAAACGATATAGTCACAAATATCACTACTTACGACTACTTGGCAAAATTCATCATGTATAAGTAAATCTCCAATTTTTTCTCTTTTTATTCCAAGACCTAATATAGAGCCCAAATAATCTTTATGAGATATACTTCTAAACTTAAAATTGCCTTCTATCTGTATAAATCTTATCGGGGAATCTATATCTTCATAATCTACATAAAATGGAAAAATAGATATTATACTTCTCTCTGCTTTTTCATATCCTCCATCAGAATGATATTTTATATTTATTTCAGAATTTAGTATATCTTTTGCATTTTTTATTTCATATGGATTCATAAATTCAGTATTTTTTATTTCATAATTTTTTAAACACACATTTGCTTTATCTATCAATCTAAACATCTTATTTTTTAATTCTATATCCTTTAGATGATTAGTTAATTTAATTTTATCCATTATAATAATAAACCTTTCAAGAATATTAATATTATTATTGCTATAGCTGGTGAAAAATCTATACTAGCAGAATAATTTTTATAAAGTATTTTTCTTATCGGTGCTTCAATAGGCTCTGTTATTTCATCCATTATTTGATACAATTTTGTGTTCATAAGTGATGGTATCCAAGTAAATAAACTTTTTATTACTATTATCCATGAAATTATATCTATAAGATATGCTAAAGATATTCTTAATATATTCATTTGTATTCCCTCTTTCATTTTTATTTAAATTATTTTTGCCAAGGGAAAAGTGCTCTACTTTCAAGCTCTTTTTTTACACTAGCATCTATATCTACATTATTTGGTGCAAGTATAAATATAGAGCCTGCTACTTTTTGTATATCCCCATCTAGTACATATACAGCTCCATTTAAAAAATCAAAAATAGATTTTTTTACTTGTGGTGAAGATACTCCATCTAAATTTACAACTACTGTTTTTCTTTGTTTTAAAGCATCTGCAATTTGAGTAGCTTCATCATAAATTTTAGGTGCATAAATAACTACTTTCATTTGTCCAGAAGGATAATCTATCACTTTTCCTACTTTTTTATTAGAAGATAAAGCATTGTAATCTGATACTTCTTCGTCATCTTCTGCTACTTCTTCTATCTCTTCCTCATCATCTTCAAATTCATCTTCATATTCATCATATTCTAAATCGTCATCGTTGAACATATTTTTAACTTTATCGATTAGTTTTGCCATTTTTATTTCCTCCAATATTAATGATTTTATTTATTATAATTTCTTTTTCCAAATATAGCCGTTCCTACTCTAACCATTGTAGCACCTTCTTCTATAGCTATTTCAAAATCGTTTGTCATACCCATAGAAAGCTCTGTCATATCAACATTTTCTATATTCATATTATTTATTTCTTCAGAAAGTTCTTTAAGATTTCTAAATACTTTTCTTATTTCATCTCTTTCTGCATCAAATGGTGCCATTGTCATTAAACCCTTTATTTTTATATTATGATATTTTTCTGATACTAATCTAATAAATGGTTCTACTTCTTCTCTAGTCATACCATGCTTACTTTCTTCGCCAGAAATATTAACTTGAACAAGGCAATCAATAACTCTATTTATTTTACTAGCTCTTTTATCTATTTCTTCAGCAAGTCCTTCTCTGTCAAGAGAATGTATCATACATACCTTATCAATTATATATTTTACTTTATTTGTTTGTAATGAACCTATTTGATGCCATCTAATTTTATTTCCAAGCACATCGTACTTTCTAGCTAACTCTTGAGGTTTATTTTCACCAGCATCTAAAGAACCCGCTTCTATTGCCTCTTCAACCTTATCAATATCAACTGTTTTTGTAACTGAAATAAGCTTTATATCATCAGTATCTCTACCAACTCTCTGTGCTGCATCAGCTATTCTTTTTCTTATATTTTCAATATTTTCTCTTATATTTTCCATATAAATCGCCACCTATTTTTAAAATTTAAAAATATATGATCTATATCATACTTTTAATGAACTTTGCCATTTTTTAATTTCAAATCAAAATTTAATCAAATGACAAACTCTGAGCATAATGTCAATATTTTATACCATATTATATTATACCAAATTTATCAATTTATAAAAAGAGAAAAAAAGGGACTGTTGCAAATTATTGCTACAATCCCAATATTTATATTTAATCTATAGTTTTTTATTATAATTTTATATATTTATTTTACTTATAGTTAAAATAATAGAGGGTATATACAAATACACAACATTCTACAAGTGGCACGCAATATTAAATATATTATATAAACGTGCATACTACTGAATCCT
>NZ_JARIBH010000005.1 GCF_029264495.1 Peptacetobacter sp. | reverse complement strand
TAAATATATCTGCTGTTCAGTTTTCAAAGTTCATTTTAATCTTTCGATTTTCTCTTTTGTTTCTTGCCCTCTCTCAAGGACAAGTATTATATTATCATCTCTTTAATAAAAGGTCAACACTTTTTTTGATTTTTTTATAATTTATTTTTATTTATTTGAAAATATATTTAAAATTCAACATTTAAACTATTATTTTTTCAGCAAAACTTTGTTATTCTTCCTTTATTTACTTTTTCTTATTTTTTTATTCGGTCATAAATTATATATAATAATTATATATAATTTTAATTTTTATATACTCTTTATTACTTACATTTTTGTGTAATCCTTTTTTCTCTTTCCTATTATTATTTTATATTTTCTTCTCACTTATATCAAATTTATATTTATTTTAAAAATTTTATTAAATATTAAGTTCATATTCTCAAAAGAAAATCATTGATTCTAGTTGATAGTATATAAAAAAGCACCTATATAACTGCACGTTTTCTAAATACAAAAAGACTACTTAACTAAAAAGTTAAATAGTCTTTTATTTTATTAAAATCTATCATTTATTTTTATTACAAATTATTATTCAACAGTTTCTTCCTGTTTTTCTATAGGTTTCATTGTAGGGAATAATAATACATCTCTTATTGATGAAGAGTTAGTTAAAAGCATTATTACTCTATCTATACCTATTCCTAATCCACCTGTTGGAGGAAGCCCTACTTCAAGAGCATTTAAGAAATCTTCATCCATATCACAAGCTTCATCATCTCCAAGCTCTTTCTTTCTTAACTGGTCCATAAATCTACCTTTTTGGTCTATTGGATCATTAAGTTCTGAGAATGCATTAGCAAGTTCCCATCCATTTGCAAACGCTTCAAATCTATCTGTAAGTCTTGGATCTTCTACATTTCTCTTAGATAATGGAGATATTTCAACTGGATGATGAGTTATAAATGTAGGCTGTACTAATTTATCTTCTCCAAATTCTTCAAAGAATTCAGCTATTATTTCTCCTCTTCTCATTCCTGGTTTTATTTCTATACCTTTTTCTTTAGCAATTGCTATAGCTTCTTCATCTGTATTTATTTCATTGAAATCTACACCTGAATATTCTTTAACACAATCTATCATAGTCATTCTTTTCCAAGGTGGTTTAAAGTCTATTTCTTTATCCTGATAAACTATTTTTGTACTTCCTGTAGCTACTTCAGCCATATGTGCTATAAGATTTTCAGTTATTTCCATCATATCTGTATAATCTGCATATGCTTGGTATAATTCTATAGCTGTATATTCTGGGTTATGTTTCATATCCATACCTTCATTTCTGAACATTCTTCCCATTTCATATACTTTATCGAACCCACCAACTATTAATCTTTTTAAATATAACTCATTAGCTATTCTTAAATACATTGGTATATGAAGAGTATTGTGGTGTGTTATAAATGGTCTTGCGTTTGCACCACCAGCTATTGTGTTAAGTATTGGAGTTTCAACCTCTAAAAATCCTCTTTCATCTAAGTAACTTCTTAATGCTTTAAGAGCTTTTGTTCTAGTTATAAAAGCATCTTTTACTTCTGGATTAACTATAAGGTCTACATATCTTTGTCTATATCTTAATTCTTGATCTTTTAATCCATGATATTTTTCTGGAAGTATCTGTAAAGATTTAGATAATAAAGTTACTTTATTAGCTTTTACTGATATTTCTCCTCTTTTAGTTATGAAAACTTCTCCTTCTATACCTACAATATCACCTATATCATAAGTTTTGAATATATCATATTCTTCATCACCTAATCTATCTTTTCTTACATAAGACTGTATTCTTCCTTCAGCATCCTGAATATCTATAAATCCTGCTTTACCCTGTATTCTTTTACTCATCATACGTCCAGCAATTTTTACAGTTTCTCCTTCTAATGATTCAAAATCATTTTTTATCTGAGCTGAATAATGTGTTCTATCATATCTACTTTCTTTAAACGGATCTCTCCCCATTTCCTGTAAGTTAGCTAGCTTATCTCTTCTTACCTGAAGAACTTCACTTAATTCTTCACTAGTCATTTCTACATTCATTTCTGTATTTTTATTATTGCTCATAGTACACCTCCATTTAGATTTTATTATATATAATTGCTACCTTATTTTATATTTACTATCTGCTTATTGATAATATTTTATATTTAGCTATACCATCTGGAACCTGAACTTCAACTTCTTCTCCTTCAGTTTTTCCTAATATAGCTTTTCCTATTGGAGATTCATTTGAAATTTTTCCTTCAAAAGGATCTGCTTCTGTTGAACCAACTATAGTATAAACTACTTCTTCTTCAAAATCATAGTCGTAAAGTTTTACTATTGAACCTGCATTTACTTTACTTAAATCTATAGATTCTTCATCTATTATAGTAGCTTTTCTTATCATATTTTCTATTTTTAATATTTTTTCTTCTAATTCAGCTTGTTCTTTTTTTGCTTCATCATACTCTGCATTTTCTGATAAATCTCCATATGATATAGCAACTTTTAATTTCTCTGCAACATCTTTTCTTCCTACTATTTTTAATTCTTCAAGCTCAGCTTCTAGTTTATCAAAACCTTGCTGAGTTAATAATATCTCTTTATTTTCTTCCATTTTCCTATTGGCTCCTTTTTGTAAATTGTATTAAATTTTATATTTATTTTCAAATGGGTATTAAATCGCCATTATTTTACTTTATCCGCTATATTATAGGCTAATATTTAACTGATGTCAAGAATTGTGCCATATATGCTTCTAACCTATTTACTACTTCTTCAGCTGTTTCTAACTTATTTATCTCATCTCTAAGTTTAGCAGATTTCTTCATTCCTTTTAAATACCAACCTAAATGTTTTCTCATTTCTCTAACAGCTACATATTCTCCATCTTCTTCTATAGCTAAATTAAAATGTTTTATCGCTGTTTTTATTTTTTCTTCAGTTGTTGGTTCTGGAATAATTTCACCTGTTTTCATATAATGATTTATTCTATTAAATATCCATGGATTTCCTTGTGCACCACGACCTATCATTATTGCATCACAGTTTGTTTTTTTTCTTATATTTATAGCATCTTCAATTGTTACTATATCACCGTTTCCTATAACAGGTATATTTACAGAACTTTTTATTTTCTCTATTATATCCCAATCTGCATTACCAGAATAATACTGAGCTCTAGTTCTACCATGTATTGTTATCGCTGATGCCCCACTATCTTCTGCCATTTTTGCAAATTCGACAGCATTTATACTATCATCATCCCAACCTTTTCTGAATTTTACAGTTACTGGCTTTTTAGATTTTTTTACAGCTGCTTTTATAACTTCTGACGCAAGCTTTGGATTTTTCATCAGTGCTGATCCATCTCCATTTTTAACAACTTTAGGAGCTGGACATCCCATATTTATATCTAAAATTTCATTTGAATGTTCATTTAAAATTTCCGTAGCTCCTGCTATAAATTCTGGTTCAGATCCAAAAATTTGAACAGCTACTGGATGTTCTTCTTCCTCTATTTTAAGCATACCCTTAGTTTTTTCATCATTATAACAAAGGGCTTTTGCATTTATCATTTCTGTATATAAAAGTCCACTCCCATATTCTTTACATATAAGTCTAAATGCTAAATCTGTAACACCTGCCATAGGAGCTAAAAATACTTCATTTTCAAGGACTATATTTCCTATTTTCATAATCCATCTCCTTTCTTTTTAAGTTTATTTTCATAAAGTCAATGCTATTATATTAACATAAAATGGAACAGTTCTTCAATATTTGCAAAAAAATTAGAGGCAATTAAACCCTCTAATTTCAATATTTTTATAAGTCATTATAAATATTATTTTTAATATTATAATTCGTTATTTTTATTTTTTTCATATATTATTCTAAGACCTTCTAATGTAAGAAACTTATCTATCTCATCTATACTATCTGTTTCTGAAGAAATAAGACCAGCAAGTCCACCTGTTGCAACAACTTTTATATCTTTATTTTTTAATTCTTCTTTCATCATATCTATGATTTTATCAACTAAACCTACATACCCGTATATCAAACCTGATTGCATTGCAGATACAGTGTTTTTTGCAATTACAGTACCTGGTTTTATAAGTTCGACTCTAGGAAGTTTTGATGCTCTTTGGAATAATGCTTCACTAGAAATTTTAACTCCAGGAGCTATTGTTCCACCTAGATACTCTCCACTTTCAGATATTGCACAGAATGTAGTTGCTGTACCAAAATCAACGACTATAAGTGGATAACCATATTTTTCTATTGCTGCAACAGCATTGACTATACGATCTGCTCCAACTTGTCTTGGGTTATCATATTTTATATTTAATCCTGTCTTTATACCAGGACCAACTACCATGGCTTCTTTACCACAATATTTTCTAGAAAAATTCTCTAAGGAATGCATTACATCTGGAACTACTGATGATATTATTACATCATCTATATCTTCTATTTTTAAATCATAATGTCTAAATAAGTCTTTTATAAGCATTCCGTATTCATCTGAAGTTTTATATTTATCTGTATGAATTCTCCAATGTTTTTCTAGTTTATCTTCATTATATAATCCTAAGACCATATTTGTATTTCCAACATCAAATACTAATAACATAAATCTATCCTTCTTTCTAAATATTCTATTTTAAATTTAGATTATTTTTGTATTCACTAGCATAGTTATTTTATCAACTCTAATATATCAATGTCAATAATATTGTATACAAAATTATTAAATATAGCCTTTTTGTCCCCTTATAGATACTTCTCCTGAATATACTTCTTCAATATTTCCATCCATATGCTCGACTATCAAATTTCCATCTTCATTTATATCAATACATTTTACTTTTTCTTTTTTATTATCTTTTATTAAATATACTATTTTACCTATAAGTATGGAATTTTTTTTGCATATATCAACTATTTCTTTTTTGTTTTCCAATTCTATATACGATATATATAACTTCTCAAACTCTTTTATAAATTCACTTATTATTTCTACTCTATTTATCTCTATCCCTTCTTTTTTTAGAGAAGTTGCTTTTTCTGATAATTCCCCGGGAAATTCCATGGTATTTACATTTATACCTATTCCAATAATTATACTATCTACTTTTTCAACTTCAGCTATCATTTCTGTTAATATACCACATACTTTTTTATCATTCAAAATTATATCATTAGGCCATTTTATCTTTGTTTTTATCCCTAATTTTTCAAATGCATTAAGAATAGCTGCTCCTGCTACTAGTGTTAAAAATGGTGCTTTATATACAGGTATATTTGGTTTTACTATTAAACTCATCCATATTCCTTCTCCAAGGTTTGATTGCCAATTTTTTCCTAATCTCCCCTTACCTTCAGATTGGTACTCAGCTATTACTATACTTCCATCTGATAAAGAGCTTGCATTCTTTCTACAATAATTATTTGTAGAATCTACACTTTGCATATACTTTATATTTTTGCCAACAATTTTAGTATTTAAATTCATAGTTATTTGTTCAGGTATAATCAATTTTGAATCTAAATCTATAATTCTATATCCTCTTTTATTTATCGCTTCTATTCTATATCCATTTTCTTTTAAATAATTTATATGCTTCCATACAGCTGCTCTTGATATTCCTAGTTCTTTTGAAATACTTTCTCCTGATATAAATGTATCTCCAGCATTTGATAACATATCAATTATCTTTTTTCTATTTTCTTTAGGCATCTTATTTTCTCCTTTTTAAAAAGGGAAGGCTATATCACCTTCCCTTTTAATAAATATTATAAAACTATATATTTGTATATACTATTCCTCAGAAGTAGTTTTATCAATTATTTTTATATCTTCTTTTTCTAAATCCTGTTTTTCTTCTTTAACATCTGAAGTTGTTATTTCAGTATTTTCTATTATCTTTTCTTCTTTTTCATCTTCAGAATTTAAGTCAAGTTTTCCATCAATAGCTTTATTAAATTCTTCTTCATCTAAAGTTTCATATACTAATAGAGCTTGTGCTACATTTTCTAGTTTATCCATATTTTCAGATAAAATTTTCTTTGTCATTTCATAAGCACCTATTATTATATTTCTTGTTTCTACATCTATTTCATTTGCAACTTCTTCTGAATACGATCTATTATTTGATATGCTATTTCCTAAGAATACTTCCCCTTCACTATCAAATGTTATAGGTCCTATTTTTGAGCTCATACCATATTTTTTAACCATATCTCTAGCTGTTTGGCTAACTCTTTCAAGGTCATTTGAAGCTCCTGTAGAAATATCTTTAAGAACTAATTCTTCAGCAACTCTACCACCAAGCATAACTATAATATCTTCTTCCATATCTCTTTTAGTAGCAAAATACTTATCTTCTACTGGTAGCTGCATTGTAAATCCACCAGCCATTCCTCTAGGTATTATTGTTACTTGATGTACTGGACTTGTATTTTCTAATAAATGTGCACATACTGCATGTCCTGCTTCATGATATGCAGTAAGTCTTTTTTCTTTATCACTTATAACTCTAGATTTTTTAGCTACACCAACTATAACTTTTGTTATAGATTCTTCTATTGTAGCCATTTTTATTTTCTTTTCGCCTTTTCTCGCTGTTAATATAGCTGCTTCATTCATTAAATTTTCTATGTCTGCAGGAGTAAATCCAGGTGTTCTTTTTGCTAATACACTTAAATCTACATCTTCATCTAGAGGTTTTTTTCTTGAATGAACTTTAAATATTGCTTCTCTTCCTCTTACATCAGGAGTTCCAACAACTACTTGTCTATCAAATCTTCCTGGTCTTAAAAGAGCAGGGTCTAATATATCAGGTCTATTTGTAGCAGCCATTATAATTATACCTTGATTAATTCCAAATCCATCCATTTCAACTAATAACTGATTTAGTGTCTGTTCTCTTTCATCATGTCCACCACCAAGACCAGCACCTCTTTTTCTACCAACAGCATCTATTTCATCTATAAATATTATCGCTGGTGCATTTTTCTTTGCATCTTCAAATAGAGATCTTACTCTAGATGCTCCCACACCAACAAACATTTCAACAAAGTCTGATCCACTTATACTAAAAAATGGTACTCCTGCTTCTCCAGCAACTGCTTTAGATAAGAATGTTTTACCTGTTCCTGGAGGTCCAACCATAAGTATACCTTTTGGTATTCTAGCACCTAGTTGAGTATATTTTTTAGGATTTTTAAGGAAGTCTACAACTTCTTGTAAATCTTCTTTCTCTTCTTGAAGACCCGCTACATCGTTAAATGTTATTTTTTCTCCTTCTCCATCTTTATGAAGTTTGGCTTTAGATTTTCCAAAGTTCATAACTTTTCCGCCTCCACCTTGAGACTGGTTCATAAATGTAAACCATAGTATTCCTAAAAATACCACCATAAGAAGCGTTGGAAGCATAGATATAAACCAAGGTGTTGTAGGCTCTTTTTCTCCATCTATTTTCAATTTATTTTTTTCTGACTGTTCAAGGACTTTATCTGCAAATTGCTCACCTTTTACTTCTGAAGGTATATAAGATTTAAATTTAGTTTTATCTTTTAATACACCTTCTACAGATGTTTCATCTACAAAATATATTGAAGCTATATCTCCTTGATTAAGTTCTTGATATACTTTTGAGAATGGAAGTTCTTTTACTTTTTCTACTTCTTTTCCAGTAAACTGGATAACGCCAACTATTATAGCTAACATTAAAACGTAAAATACTACTCCTTTTAGCATTTTTTTCAAATTAACTTTCCCTCCTTTTAAGGTTTTATAATTTTTTTATGCTTAATTTTAGCACATTTTTTGTAGTTTCATCAATTTTATAATTTTCACTAACTCTATATTCACCAGCAAGAATAACACCATCTTCATCAACTAAAATAGGTACTCTATTTCTATCTTCTCTCGGAATTTTAAGATCTATAAATAAATCTTTTATTTTTTTAGTTCCCCCTTTTAATTTAATTTTATCTCCTGGTTTTCTATTTCTTACTGTTATACCCCCTTTTATCTTATCAAAATCAATAGCTTTTACCATTTCATCTTTTTTAAGACTTCTGTATTTTTCTATACTTATTTTACTAGAATCTATCAGTAATCCCAGTTCTTTTATTTTTATAAATCCATCTTTAGGGATATTATAGTTAAACTCTAAATTTTCTTCCTTAATTTCTTCCATAGTAAATAATATAGTGTCTAGTTTTCTATATACAAAAACTCCTCTTGGAAGATTTATAACTTTTCCATTTTTTGATGTTCTTATGAATTGAATAACCTCTTCAATATGTTTTTGATCTACAAAGTTAGTATCACCTAGAACATCTCTTATAGAAAATCTTATAACTCTATTTTTTATCGCTTCATGTAATTCTAAAAACTTATCTATATTAATTTCAACAGAATTTTCATCAATTGTACAAACTTCTTTATATGCTTTCATAGATTCTG
>NZ_JARIBH010000065.1 GCF_029264495.1 Peptacetobacter sp. | reverse complement strand
ATTTTTTACATTAGCACTTGTTATTGATATTTCATCAATTCCCATTTTCATATTATTTTTCTTTTGTTTTTCACTATCTTTTAAATAATATTTTTTACCAAATAATATATCGTATTGAACTAGTTTTAATTTTTCTTGGTAGTCTTTATCTTCTCTTAAATATGCATGGAGTTTTTCTATTGGTCCATATTTTATTCCAGCTAATTTTAAAAGATATGTTCCTGCTTGATATGAATCTGTTATCGCATTTTCTTCTTTTGGAATATCATATGTAGCAAAATATGTGAATGGAGATTCGTATCTATTTAAATATTCTTCTCCATCATATAAATAATCTAGTTTTGGCATATGATCTCCATAATATAATACTACTGTATCTTCACCTGTTTCTTTTTTTCTTTGCATTAACATATCATTAAACTGCTTAACAAATTCGTCCATTTCTCTGACTTGTTCACAGTAATAATATATCTGATTTTTATATTTTTCTTCTATATTTCCACTTACTTTACATGGATAATTTTCTTCTATTTTTTCAGTTGGATAGCTAGAGTGTCCTTGAACTGATACTGTTGCAATAAAATCTTTTTCTTTTGTAGAATCCATTGCTTTTTTCATATATTTTGTAAGAACATAATCCTTTGGCCAATTTAATTTAGTATATTCTAATCCATTCATGTATTCTACAGATGTAAATGTATCAAACCCTAAATTGTTAAGACCTTTATTTCTATTGTAGAAATTACCTTTAAAGTTGTGTATAGCATGTGCTTTATATCCTTGATTTTTTAACGCTGTTGCCATTGAATTATTTATCTTTTCTTTTACTATTGATGTGTAAGGTATTTCACCACTTATAAGATTATCAAAGTTATTTCCTGTTATAACTTCAAACTCTGTTCTTGCTGTACCTCCACCAGTAGTTGGAACATTCATAAATCCACTTGTATTTTTTTCGCTTAATTTTCTAAAGTTTGGTATTGGATCCATACTCAATTTTATATTAGGTATTTTTGTTGGATCCATAAATCCTTCAAGCTGAACTACTACTACATTTGGAGAATTTTTATAATTTTTTATTAGCCTTTTATCTTCTTTTTCTTTTTTGTCTACTTCTGCTCTTATTTTTTCTATGTTTTCTTTACTATATTCTTCTGGAGCTTTTCTTAAATATCCAAAATATGAATCTAGTATTGAATAGAAAAATCCATTTAATTTATATGATGCTTGTATATCCCAACCTATATTGTGCATTATACCTTTTTCTTTTATAGGGACTATTGATACTGAAAAAATTAAAATAGAAAGTAGCCACGCTACTATATTACTTATCCCATTAAATCTTTTTTTATTTTTATCTAATTTCCACATAAAAATAAATCCAGCTATAAATACTACAAGCATTAGTATAGCCATAACTATCATTTTGGCATTTATAAATCTAGATGCTATACTAAGTCCATCACCCAATGCGTATATATCCATAAACGCTATAGGCATTCCTCTAAAAGCTAGAATTTTTTGATTTACTAACCCTAAACCTATCAATAAAAATGATAACAACCATAATATAGCTTTTTTATGTTTTAGTAGAAAAATTATCCCTGTAAACATTAATATAAGCAACATATTTATAGCTGATGAACAGGTATTATCTTTTATATATACTTTTACACTGTCTAAACTTCCTCTTGATAAGTACTCTATATATACAAATAGTACTATAGAAGTTATCAGCCACATAACTAATTCTTTTATTGAATCTTTATTTATGAAGCTTATTCTCTTTTTTTCTTTTTCCATCATTCTCTCCTTTTTGTATTATTTTATTATCTATCTATAATTAATTGTAACTTTTGTAACTTTTTAAATATAAGTATAACACAAGTTTTTTATTTTGTCTTTCTTTCTAGCTATGCATTATTATTATAAATTATATTTATATATTTTTTTTAAAGTTTTTTTAAAGTTTTTATATTATTTTTTAACTTTATATTTATTAAATAAAAAGACTTATATTCATGATTTCAAGTTTTCATAAATATAAGTCTTATATTTTTTATTATTTTTTTCATATTAATATTTATATTATTTTGCTGCTTTTATACAGTTATCTATTGTTTCTTTATCTATTCCTCCAAGTGCGGTTATTTTTGTTGCACCTTTTAATACACTTTTGTCAGAATTTTTGCTTACCAATACTATTGGAGAATATTTTGTAATTGGAGATGCTGAAAGTGCATCTACAAATTGATTTGATTTACTCAAATAATATGACGATACATTTCTATAAAATTTTTGTATTATATTTTTATTAGTTTCATATCTATTTTTACCACCAACTCTTGTAGCTTTTAATGATTTAACCAATTTTTCGCTCATTACTCCATCTAATCCTATAGCATATCTATTTGGAATACTTTTAACTATTTTTTCAGCTTCTGGATGTATTTTTTCTCCATTTGTAAGTATTACTGGTGCTGAATCTCTTGCTGCTACTGATGATACACTCATCGCATCAGCTTCTCCTTTTACACCATTTACTATAAATGTTTCCGAAGCTCCACCTTTTACTTTTTTCACTTCTTTTGCTACATTTATAGATGTTTCATATCTATTTTTACCACCAAGTCTATTTACATAAAATCCTGATTTTTTTAGACTATTTTCTATGTTTTTGCTTATTGCATTTTCAGAGCCTATTATATATATTTTATTTGCACATTCTAATCTCAATTCTATTGATGTAGGTATTCGATTTTGTTTTATTAGAAATATTGGTGCATTCGAAGCTCCCGAAAGAGCACTAGCACTCAATCCATCTGCTATACTATTTGTAGAGTTTACAAGTATAGCTGTTGTATAATTCTGTTTATCTGATATCAATGCTGATGTTTCATATCTATCTTTACCTTTTATCTCTACTTGAGATAAAGCTAATGAAGAAGATATTGTTGTAGATAGTATTAAAACTGATGTTATTATTGTCGATATTATCTTTTTCACAAATTCCACCCCTTTTAAGCAAAAAACGGACAGCAAATACTGTCCGTTTATTTTTATACTAATTTATTATCTTTCGCATTCCTGGTTAGCAACTGTACATGATGTTTTACATGCTGACTGACAAGAAGTCTGGCATTCTCCACATCCACCTTTAGATGCACTGTTTTTTAAAGTAGCTTTAGATAAAGTTTTTATATGTTTTTTTGACATGATTAACGTCCTCCATTCATAGTATTATGTATAATTATAACATATATACATAATTTTTTTCAACAATTCTACTTATTTTACAAAAGTAAGTGTCTTTTATTAATATTATTTTTCTTCTTCTTTTGTTTCTTTAGTTTCTTCTATTTCATGTTTTACTTCTTTTTTCTCTAATACAGATCCTATAGCCCATTTTTCAAATGGCATTTTTGTTCTATTTGGACCTACTTCAAGTATTACTCTTGTTTCTTCTACTTTAGCTATAGTAGCACAAAGACCACCTATTGTAACTACTTTATCCCCTACATTTAGTGATTCTCTCATAGCTCTTATTTCTTTGTCTTTTTTCTTTTGTGGTCTAATTAATAATAGATAGAATATACCAAATACTGCTACCCATAACACTAAGCTCATTATTAACTGTTGTGCTTGCATAACTCTCTCTCCTTTTTAATAATATTATCCTTTTTATTTAAGGTCTAAAAAACATTATAACGCAATTTATTTATATTTCATAGTGAATTTTTTATTTTTATAATTCATATCCATATTTAGTAAAGAATTCTTCTCTAAAGTCTAAAAGTCTATCTTCTCTTATTGCTTGTCTTATGTTTTCCATTAATTTTAATAAGAAGTGTAAATTGTGAGTTGTTATTAATCTTGCTCCTAACATTTCATTAGTTTTTATTAAATGTCTTATGTATGCTTTTGTATAGTTTCTACAAGTATAGCAATCACATTCTGGGTCAAGTGGTGTGAAATCTTCTGCATATGTTGCATTTCTTACTACAACTTTTCCCTGACTTGTCATAGCTGTACCATTTCTAGCTATTCTTGTAGGAAGTACACAGTCGAACATATCTACTCCTCTTATTACACCTTCTATTAAATCATCAGGACTTCCTACTCCCATAAGATATCTTGGTTTGTTTACTGGCATAAGTGGTGTTGTATGTTCTAATACATCATACATTAATGGTTTTGGCTCTCCAACACTCAATCCACCTATTGCATATCCTGGTAAATCTATAGCTGTTATTTCTTTAGCTGATTGTTCTCTTAAATCTTTATACATTCCACCTTGTATTATTCCAAATAATGCTTGATTTTCTGTATTTTTATGTGCTTCTTTACATCTTTCTAGCCATCTAGTTGTTCTTTCTAGTGAATTTTTTACATATTCTCTACTTGCTGGATATGGAGCACATTCATCAAATGCCATCATTATATCTGATCCTAAGGCATTTTGTATTTCCATAGCTTTTTCTGGAGTTAGGAAATGTTTTGAACCATCAAGATGAGATCTAAACTCAACACCTTCTTCAGAAATTTTTCTAAGTGGTCCTAGTGAAAATACTTGGAACCCACCACTATCTGTTAATATCGGTTTATCCCAATGCATGAAATTATGAAGTCCACCGGCTTTTTTTACTAATTCATGTCCTGGTCTTAAATATAAATGATATGTGTTTGATAATATTATTTGTGACCCGATTTCTTTTAATTCTTCTGGAGTCATTGATTTTACTGTTGCTTGTGTTCCAACTGGCATAAATATTGGTGTTTCTATATCTCCATGAGGAGTATGTAATATACCTAATCTTGCACCACTTTGTTTACATGTTTTTATCAGTTCGTAAGTTACTGCGTACATTTTTCCCTCCTATTTATTATATAAATCTAAATTTATTATCCTATTTGTTATTTTGATTATTTTCATCTGATTGATTTTCTTCATCATAAAAATCATCTGAATAATCTATTTTATTATTTTTTTTGCAAAATATCGGAAATGTTTTGCATATGAACTTTTCTCTTCTTTGTTCTACTGTTTTTTTATGTTCTTCTTGAGGTCCAATATCATCTATTAGATATTTTTTAATGGCAAATAATCCTGCTATAGATATTACTCCCAACAATATTTCTAGCATACCCTCTTTTTTAGGAATTAACAGCATTTTTCTTGCTAATGCATATAGTAATGCTTCTATTAGTGCTCCTGGCATGTGAAGTGATAGCATTACAACTAACTCAACTCCTACTACTAGAAGAAGTATTTGACCTAGCATATTATTTAATTGGTCATATTGAATAATATTTTCAAAGTTAACTATGTATGTTTCCCAAATAAGTCTAAGTACATCTATTGTACCTAAAAATACTGCTATTAAAACTACACCTGCTAATAGTTTTTCAAATAAAAAAGCTATATTTAGAATAGTTCTATTTTTACTTTTATTTTGCATCTATATTCACCTCTAACTAAATTTATTTTATAAATTTTCTAATTTATATTTATATAATTTATTATTTTATGAACATAGCATCTCCAAAACTAAAGAATCTATATTTTTCTTTTATAGCTTCATTATATGCATTAAGTACATTTTCTCTACCACATAATGCACTAACTAACATTATAAGTGTTGATTCTGGTAAGTGGAAATTAGTTATTAGATTATCTAATACTTTGAATTTATATCCTGGATATATAAATATATTCGTCCAACCACTTTTTGCACTCATATGACCATTTTCTTCTGCTGCGGATTCTATTGTTCTACAACTAGTTGTACCTACACATATTACTCTATTTCCATTTTCTTTAGCTTTATTTATTTTATCTGCTGCTTCTTGAGTAACCATATAGAATTCAGAGTGCATTTCATGATTTAATACATCATCAACTTTTACAGGTCTAAATGTACCTAAACCAACATGTAATGTTACAAATGCTATATCTACACCCATTTCTTCTATTTCTTTTAAAAGTTCGTTTGTAAAATGAAGACCTGCTGTTGGTGCTGCTGCTGATCCATTGTGTTTTGAATATACTGTTTGATATCTTTCTTTTTCTTCTAATTTTTCTGTTATGTATGGAGGTAATGGCATATTCCCTAATTCATCTAATATTTCTTCAAATATACCTTCATAGTGGAATTTTATTATTCTAGCACCTTCATCTGCCATTCCAACTACTTCACCTATTAATTTTCCTCCACCAAAAGAAAACTTTGTACCAATTTTTGCTCTTTTACCTGGTTTTACTAATGATTCCCAAGTATCATCTGTATTTCTTTTTAAAAGTAAAAATTCTATTTTCCCACCTGTATCTACTTTTTCACCGATTAGTCTTGCTGGTATAACCCTAGTATTATTTAATACTAAACAATCTCCTTTTTTTAAATATCCTTTTATATCTCTGAATATTTTATGTTCAATTTCTCCTGTTTCTTTATCAAGCACCATCAATCTTGATGATGATCTATCTTCTATAGGAGTTTGAGCTATTAATTCTTGTGGTAAATCAAAATTAAAATCACTTGTTTTCAAATTTATCTCTTCCTTCCCAATTATTTATAACCGTTTTATTTTTGCATACTTCTTTTATGATAACAAAAAAATCATTCTTTTTCCATATACTGAAGATAAAAAGTATATATTTTTTTATATTTTGGATAAATTGTTATTAACTAATCAATCAAACACTATATATAGTATGTAATTTTATTTTTATACACAATATGTTGATAAAGTTGTGTGTATCCCATTTAAATCAATTCTTTTTGATTTTTTAAAAGTATATAAAAAAACGCTTAAATACTAGTCTTTGTAATACTTTAAAGCCTTTTTTAAGCGATTTTTTTTATTTTTTCTTCTATTATAATATATTTATTTTTTATCTTCTATTTTGTATCCTAAATGTCTATAAGATTGTGGCATTGCTATTCTTCCTCTTGGAGCTCTATTTATAAATCCAAGCTGTATTAAGTAAGGCTCATATACATCTTCTATTGTATTCCTGTCTTCACCTATAGATGCTGCCAAAGTATCTAAACCAACTGGACCTCCATCAAATTTTTCTATTATTGTTTTTAATAATTTTTCATCTACATAATCAAGTCCAAGAGAATCTACTCCTAAAAGCTCTAGAGCAGATTTTGTTACTTCTTCTGTTATATTTCCATTTGCCCTAACTTGAGCATAGTCCCTTACTCTTTTTAAAAGTCTATTTGCTATTCTTGGTGTACCTCGTGACCTTCTAGCAATTTCGTATGAACTTTTATCTTCTATTTCTGCGCCTAATAGTCCTGATGATCTTTTTACTATTTGAGATAATTCATCTTCTGTGTAATAGTCTAATTTACATATCACACCAAATCTATCTCTTAATGGATTTGTAAGCATTCCTGGTCTTGTTGTAGCACCTATTAATGTAAATTTAGGTAAATCAAGTCTTATACTCCTTGCCGATGGACCTTTACCGATTATTATATCAAGACAAAAGTCTTCCATTGCAGGGTATAAAACTTCTTCAACATTTCTATTTATTCTATGTATTTCATCTATGAAAAGTACATCATTTTCTTCTAAATTTGTAAGTATCGCTGCTAAATCTCCAGCTTTTTCTATAGCAGGACCTGATGTTATCCTTAAATTAACCCCCATTTCATTTGCTATTATTCCCGCTAATGTTGTTTTTCCTAATCCTGGAGGTCCATATAAAAGAACATGGTCTAATTGTTCATTTCTACTTTTAGCTGCTTCTATAAATATACTTAATTGTTCCTTTGATTTTTCTTGTCCTAAATATTCAGATAGAGTTTTCGGTCTTAAATTATTCTCTATATCTAAATCTTCCATCTTCATTGTTGATGTTATAATTCTATTTTCATCAAAATCTTCTAACATTTTTTCTCCTTTCTATAAATAATTTTTTATTTTACTTAAGATTATTTTTCATTAAATATGTAAGAGATTTTTTTATTATCTCTTCAGTATTCATACCTTGTTTTTTTGTTTTCTTAACTGCTTCTTTAGCTTCTGTTTGAGTGTATCCTAAAGCTATAAGTGCATCTACTGATTCATCAACAGATATAGCTATAGGTTGATTTTCTAATAAATTAGGTTCAAATTCTATTTCTGTTTTATCTATTTTATCTTTTAATTCTAAAACTATTCTTTCTGCCGTTTTTTTACCCACACCAGGTGCTTTTGAAAGTTTTGCTGTATCTTCACTAAGTATATATGCTCCTAACTGTTTTGGAGTTGCAAAAGATAGTATAGAAAGACCTACTTTAGGTCCTATTTTTGATATTGATGTTAATAAATCAAACATTTTTATTTCTTCATCAGAATAAAATCCACATAAATACATTTCATCTTCTCTAACTATTAATTTTGTATATAATTTTGCATTTTCTCCTATAGTATATTTTGAAATTGTATTTGAAGATACCAATGCATTATATCCTATACCATTATTTTCTATTGTTATATTATCCAAACCTATTTCTTCTATTGTTCCTTTTATATATTTATACATTTTTTCACCTCCAAATTTATAATCCATTTATATTTTTTAAAGTTTTTTCAAGTTTGTTTGAATGAGCATGACAGATAGCTATTGCAAGTGCATCTGCTACATCATCTGGTTTTGGTACTCTTTTTAATCTTAAAAAAGATGTTACACTCTTTTGTATTTGAGATTTATCTGCTCTACCATATCCACAAACACCTTGTTTTATTTGAAGTGGAGTATATTCGTGTACTGGTATATTATTGTGTGCACAAGCAAGTAGTGTTACTCCTCTAGCTTGAGCAACTGTTATAGCTGTTTTTACATTTTTATTGAAAAACAGTTCTTCTATTCCAACTTCATCTATATCATAACTTTTTATTATTGTATCTATCCCTTTATATACCATCTCAAGTCTAACTGTTAAGTCTGTATGTGCTGGTGTTGTTACTGCTCCATAATCAATAACTCTAAATGAATTATTTTTATATTCTACAACTCCATACCCTACAATAGCTATACCTGGGTCTATTCCTAATATTATCAATTTTTTCCCTTTCTAATTCTTTATTTTTTATTTTAATTTTCTGTTTTACCTTTTTATTTATTTAAATATTATCAAACATATGTACTATTATAACATAAAAAAAGAGAGATTTCTCTCTCTTTAAATTTTTAGTTTTTATTTTAATTACTTTCTGTTTTTTACCATTTCATTTATTTTTTCTAATCCTATTTTAGCAGCATTTATCTTTCCTTTATTTGGATAGTTTGATAATACTACTACTCCTTTTTTAGATTTCTTTTCAAATCCTATAAAACAGTCAAATGTATCTGTACTACCATCATGCCAAAGTATATTTCCATCGTCATTTATTATCCATCCAAGACCAATTTCATATTTTCCTTTTGAAATTGTATATTGTTTTTTATGTGCTATTGATAAATATTCTGGGTTACAATTTATATTTTCATTTACAAATTTTAACATATCTTCTATTGTAGATATAAGCCCTGTTGTAGAAAGGTATACTTCACTACCTTCCCATTTCCAACATTTAGCTATTTTTGTGTCTTCTGTATAACCAGTGTTATTCATATTTAATTCTTTTAACATTTCTTCCATTATAGTTTTAATATCTTTATTATATGTTTTTGATAATATTTCTCCCATAACTGCACCACCAAATTGAGAATACACCCATTCACGATGTTTTTCATTTGGTTTAAACTTTTCTATATCAGATAATATATTTTCCTCTTTATATCCATAATATGGATTATCTTTTGTTAAAAGTGCATTTTTAAGCTCTTTTCTAGTTATCTTTTTAGGATAAGAGTTTCCATATCTAGCAGTGTGCGTTGCAAGTTGTAATACTGTTGGATTATGATTTAAGTCTTTATTTATAATATTTCCTAACTTTTCTTCTATATTTATTTTATTGTCATTTATAGCTTGGCATAGTTTAGCCATCATTATACTTTTTGTAAGAGATCCTATTTCATATCTATGTTGCTTTTTCTCAAGTTCAACGCCTTTATGACCGTACACTTTATAGTCAATTTCGTCATTTTCTATTGTTCCCACTGTAAGAATTAATTTTGATGTTCCTCTATTTTTTGAATACTCTTCTATAAGACTATCTGATTTCATTTTTTCTCCTCCACTTTTTATACTTTACACACTATTTTTTTAAAGCTATTCTTTTAAATTTATTTTTTAAAGAATCTAAAAGCATCTCTACTTCATCTATTTTCATAAGATGAATTAATATAGCATATACTCCTATTCCTGATACTACAGTTACAAATAATACTTTCATTAGTTTTTTTGTACCATAAATTCCACCAATAGACAAAATTTTATAAACCATATATACTACTATTCCCATTATTAAAGATGCTATTATTGATTTTATCGTTGTTATTAATATTTTATCTTGTCCAAAGTATTTTATTTTTTTCTTTAGACTTATAAATAATAATAATATACAAATTGTTGCAGATATACTAGTTGCAAATGCAAGTCCACAATGTCCCATGAATTTTATAAATATTAAATTCATACATATATTCATAAACATAGCAATCATTCCGTTTCTCATAGGAGTTTTTGTATCTCCAAATGAGTAAAATACATTTCCAAGTATATTTCTAAGACCTGATGCTGTCAATCCTATTGCATAATATGAAAGTGCTGATGCTGTTAAAAGAGTTGCATTATGATCAAATTTTCCTCTTTCAAATGCAAGTTGTACTATAGGAACTGATAATACTATTATACCAATAGTTATTGGAACCATAAGTATTATTACAACATTTACACTTTTTCTTATTATCGATGTTGCTGCTTTTCCATTTCCTTCACTAGATAATTTTGATAAAAGTGGATATACAACAGACTGTATGCTAGATATAAATACTCCTATTACAAATGTATTTAATATAGATGCACTGTTTAATATTGTTATTATACCATTTCCAAGGGTAGATGCTAAAGTTTTATCTACTACTGTATTTAATTGATTTACACCAACTCCTATAAAAACTGGTATTACTAATATTAACATTTTCTTTATATATTTATCTTTTATATTTATATAAAATTTATATCTATACCCATCTTTATATGATACTGGAACTTGGAATAAAAATTGACTAGCCATACCCACTAATGTAAATATTGGCATAAGCCTTACATCGTATTTTGCACTTAAATATATCCCCAATATAATTATAATATTGAAAGGTATTCCTGTTAAGCTTGGTACAATAAATTTTGAATTTATATTCATAAGACATGTCATTATATTACTAAGCCCTATAAATACCATTCCCCATATCATTATTCGTGTAAATTCTGATGCCAATTTTAATTTTTCTCCAGTATAGCTCATTGCAAATATTTTTACTAATTCATCAGAAAATATATATCCTATTATAGATAACAATAAACTTATTATTACTATTATATTAAATATATTATTTACAAATTTGTCTGTTCCTTCTTTTCCTAAATCTTTTTCTACTGTATAGTACATTGGAATAAATGTAGTTGCAAGAGCACTTCCTATTGTAGAAAATATTACTGTAGGTATATTCATAGATGTTATAAAAGCATCTGTAACCATTCCTGCACCATGTACTGATACTAATATAGTTTCTCTGGCAAAACCAAATACTTTTGAAATCATTGTTACTATAAATAAACCTATGGTTGCCTTTGCTACCTTACTCATAAAAGTCCTCCCTAATTATTTATATATACAAAAGAATACTCCGACTTTTTAATTTTGTATACACTTTAAAAAGATTTTTCTATTATATTTCATATAATTTTATTTTTTTTTATTAATAGCTTAAGTCTATATATAAAATATATAAATTTTGTATATTTTGTATAACATACTTAATTGAGAATAAATTTTAAATTTTGTTTAAAGTCATGCCCAAAGGGTATATATATGAGTAAGATAAGATAACAATAAATTTGAATTTGAATTTATTAAAATTAAATAATCAATATAATAATAACTATAATGTAAATATATTAATCTTTTAAGGAGGATTTTAAAATGGCAAAATTTTATTTATGTGAAAAATGTAAAAAAATAGTTGAGGTTGTACATGAAACTCCAGTACCTCTTATGTGTTGTGGTCAAAAAATGACTGAACTTGTAGCTAACACTGAAGATGCAGCTACTGAAAAACACGTTCCTGTAGTTTCTGTTGAAGGCAATAAAGTTAAAATAGAAGTTGGTTCTGTTGAACATCCTATGATGGAAAAACATTATATAATGTTTATAGTTCTTGAAACTAATAAAGGTATTCATAAAAAATATCTTAACCCTGGTGAAAAACCAGTTGCAGAATTCGCTTTACTTGAAGATGAAAAACCAGTTATAGCTTATGAATACTGTAACTTACATGGTCTTTGGTCTAAAGAATTTTAATAATTAGATAATATCAACTCCCATAATTATGTAATAAATTAAAATAGGCAATATTTATTTTTATAAATATTGCCTATTTTTTTACAATATTATTTTGTAATAAAAAAATACCTACATTAATTTGTAGGTATTCTAGTAATTGTTACTTATAGTATATCTATTATTTTTTAGCGTTTATATCTTTTAATACTATTATTTCTATATTTCTTCTACCAAATTTATAACATTCTCTACTTGAATTCATAAATATATCTATTTTTGTTCCTTTTATAGCTCCACCACAGTCATTTGCTATGAAAACTTTATTAAAATATGGTATATATACTTTTGATCCATATGGTATAACTTTAGGATCTACAGCTATTGTTCCAAATCTTGGTTTCTGACCTGTAGATGTTTTTGTATGTCCTGAGTATGCTGATGCATTAGATTTATATGATTTTCCAGTTGATGTAAGTTTTCCTCTTTCATTAAAATAAAGTATTTTTCCATCTGTTTTAACTATACCTTCTGAAACTGATCCATCATTACCAAAGTTATATGTTTTACCATTACTTAAAGTACGTATCCCTGTATGTTTTCCTTCTTCTCTATTAAAGAAATAAGTTTTTTTGTCTATTGTTGTCCAACCATCAGCCATTTTTCCATCTTTATAGAAATAATATGTATTTCCATCTACATTTTGCCAACCTGGTTTTACTTCACCATTTTTTCTGTAATAAAAAGATTTATTTTTTATTTCCCAAACACCTGTGTTTGAATCTGTAGATTTTCTTTCTACTTCATTATAATCATTATCCTCTACTCTTTCTATAGAAGACTCAGGCGATACCATTTCTATATTGTCTATACTCTCATCTGCAAATGCAACTGCATTGCTTGATAAAAGCATCATTGATATTAAAGCTATCGAGCTTATTTTTTTCTTTAAATTCAACATAATTCCTCCAAATATTTATTTATACATTATTATTTTCTTTTTTGTCACTTTTTATTCATTTTCTTGTTACTTTTTTGTAACTTTTTAACTCTGTATATATCATAATATATAATTTACAGATTTGTAAAGTCTTTTTTTGCATTTTTAACAAACAACAAACAACATTATAAGAAATGTTTTTTATTATATTTTTTTAATTTTACATTATAAAGCCTATATTTCAAGAGTTGTATACACAACTAAGTAACAACTTGTTTTTACTTATAAAATTTTTTTATGATTATTTTTTTTTACAAAAGTTACAATCTTTGTCACTTTTTGTAAATTTTTGATATCAAAAATAACTTATTGTTACTTTTTATATCAATTTTTTATTAATTCTTATATTTTTATTTTTTTACATTTTCTACCTAATTTATTACATTATCTTCATATATCTTTTTTTTTAGTCAATAAGGTATATAATAAAAAAAAGAGTTGTTCTATTATAGTACTTACAAGATGTAGTATTTTTATTATTAATAAAGATTTAAATGAGGTGATTTTTATATGAGATTATTATATATACAGGTTCTATATTTTACTATATATAGTTTTCTTGGATGGGTATGTGAAACTACTTATTGCTCCATAGGGCAAAGAAAATTTGTTAATAGAGGGTTCTTAAATGGTCCTTTTTGTCCAATCTATGGTTTTGGAGCATTGGCAGTCATAACAATTCTTTCGCCTTTTGTAGGCAATATTCCATTACTTTTCATTACTAGTATAATTGTTACTAGTGTGCTAGAATATGTTACCAGTTTTGTTTTGGAAAAAATGTTTAATATGTCATGGTGGGATTATTCAAATTATAAGTTTAATATAAATGGAAGAGTATGTTTACAAAATTCTTTGATGTTTGGGTTGTTATCACTTTTTGTTATGCTTATACTGCATCCTGCTGTAAAAGACTTTGTTTCTGATATAAATTCAAAAATTGCTTTTGTTTTATCGGTATTATTAGGTTCATATTTTGTAGTTGATACATTTATAACTACAGCAACAATAATACATCTTAATGAAAGACTTGAAAAACTTCATGCTCTTTATGAAGATTTGTCTATTAAAAGAAGAAAACATGTTGAAGCTATTAGACAGCATCTAGAAACAAGTTTAGTAAATCAAATTGAAAATATAGGTGATTCTAAGTATGTATCTTCTGAAATGAATGAAATTTTATCAAATGATTTTATAGGTAATTTCAAAAAAGAAGAACATAAATTTATACATGAATTAGAAAATGAAATAAAATCTATCAATGCTAAGATAGAATCATTAAAAAATAAAAATAACACTTTATTAAGAAGAAGACTTTTAAAAGCCTTCCCTTCTATTCATTCATTAAAACACGATTCAGTTCTTAAAGAAATCAAAGATTTAGTGAATAATCACAAACATTAATAGATTTATTATATTTTACTATTATGTTTATATATACTCATATTTGGGTATACTATATAATATAACAATTATGTAAGTAAGCATTTGGCTTGCTTGAAAGGAGAGTTTTTATATGAGTTTATCTAAAAAGATACAAGCTAAAAGACAAGAAAAAATCAAAGCAGAAAAAATTAAAAAGGCTAAAAATACTGCCGCTAATATAGCTGCAGGTACAGCTCTTGGTATAGTTAGTGGTATTTTATTAGCTCCTAAATCAGGAAAAGAAACTAGAGAAGATATCAAAAACGCTTCAAAACAAGCTGCATCTGTTGTTTCTGATAAAGCGTCAAATGCAAAATCTAAGGCTGATGATGTTTTAGATTCTCAAAAGACTAAATTTAGTAACTCTAAAGCTAAAATAAAAGAATATCTTAATTCTGTAAAAGAATCTAATTCTGAAGAATGTCCAGAAGATTTAATTGAAGTTAATTCTGATAATGAAGTAGAAGATGATTCTTTAAATTTATAATTTAGTATTGGAAATTTAATATTATGACTATAACAATTAATTTAAATACAATTTTATTTGTATTAGCTATTTTAGGTTGTATAGCTCTTATAATCTTAATAAAATTGATTATTAATTTACTTTCTACTATAAAGAATGTTAATTCTGTTTTAGATAAGGTAAATGTTGTTTTAGATTCAAATACAGAAAATATTACTAATTCAATTTCTAAGCTTCCAAAATTAGTTGATGATTTCGGACAAGTTGGAGAAAATGTAAGGGATGTTTCTGAAGTTGTTACTGATGTAGCAGCTGATATTATTGTTACTAAGGAAAATGTAAAAAGTAATTTTGAAGTATTAAATGAAATATTGAGTATTGTAAAAAGCATTTTTTCTTCAAAATAAATATATCTGTAATTTAAAAGGTGGTATCAAA
>NZ_JARIBH010000063.1 GCF_029264495.1 Peptacetobacter sp. | reverse complement strand
TATAATGTATTTAACGATGAAACAACAAATAAAACAATTAACTAAGGAAGATTACAAAAATTTAAAATTGTTGTCACATATAGCTAAGAATTTAGCAAATGAAGCAATCTATAATATTAGACAGTACTATTTTATGGAAGGTGAATATTTAAATTATCAAAAGAATTATGCGTTACTAAAAAATAGTCCTAACTATAAAATGTTAAACTCAAATATGGCACAACAGATTTTAAAAGAAGTAGATGGATCTTTTAAATCTTTCTTTGGACTACTTAAATTAGCAAAGAAAGGTAAATACAGTTTTAAAGATATAAAACTTCCTAAATATCTTCCTAAAGATGGTTTTACAACATTGGTCATAGGTTTTGTTAGAATAAAGGGGAATAAATTAGTTATTCCATATTCAAATACTTTTAAGAAAGAACACAAAAGTATTGAGATAAATATTCCACCTAAACTAGTTGATAAAAAGATAAAAGAGATAAGAATTATACCAAAGTCAAAAGCTAGGTTCTTTGAAATTCAATATATTTACGAAGTAGAAGAAATTCAAAGTAATGTCGATAAAAATAAAGCACTAGCGATAGATTTTGGAATAAATAATCTTGCAACTTGTGTTACATCAACAGGAAAGTCTTTTATCGTAGATGGAAGAAAATTAAAATCTATAAATCAATGGTATAACAAAGAAAATGCACGTTTACAAAGTATAAAAGATAAACAAGGATATAAAATTAGATACACAAATAGACAATTAAAAAATACTCAAAAAAGAAATAATAGAGTTAATGACTATATGAATAAAACAGCTAGAATGATAATAAACTACTGCTTGGAAAATAGTATAGGAAATGTTGTATGTGGGTATAATGAAATATTTCAAAGAAGTTCCAAATTAGGTAAAAAGAATAATCAAACTTTTGTAAATATACCTTTTGGTGTGCTTCGAGAAAAAATAGAATATCTTTGTAAATTATATGGAATAAACTTTGTTAAACAAGAAGAAAGCTATACATCAAAGGCAAGTTTCTTCGATAAGGATAATATCCCTGTATATAATGATGACAATCCTAAAGAATATAAATTTAGTGGAAAAAGAATAAAAAGAGGATTATATCAAACAAAAGAAGGGAAATTGTTAAATGCAGATGTAAACGGGGCGTTAAATATATTAAGTAAAAGTAAAGTTGTGGACTTAGATGTCCTATACAATAGAGGTGAGCTGGACACACCGATAAGAATAAGGGTTGCGTAGCAATCAAACTTCTTAAATAAAGTTTTAAACTTTTAGAACCCTACAACTTTAGTCGTGGGAGGTTCAGAAACCAGAACTAGATAAGTTAATAGTTATTTATGATGATATAGATTTAGAAATAGGAAAACTTAGAATAAGAAAAAAAGGTAGTCCAGGAACACACAATGGAATGAAATCAATAATACAGTGTTTAGGAACAAAAGATTTTCCTAGAGTTCGAGTTGGAGTAGATAAACCAGAAAAAGGAAGGGACTTAGCAGATTTTGTGTTATCTAGAGTTCCAAAAGATAAAGAAGATGATATGAATGCAGGTTTTGAAAAAGCAAAAAATGCTGTAGATGCGATAATAAGAGAAGATATAGATAAATCTATGAATAAATACAATGGATAATTATTATAAGTATATATCAATATATTAGAATAGAGGGGATAAAAATGGGAGATGTATTTTTTAATCCGCTTCAGAATTCAAAAGAATATATAAAACTTAAAGAAAGACTTAATTTAGAAGGAAGATGTTTATTAGTAAATGGATTGAATCAGTCACAAAAATCTCATTTATCATCTTCCTTATTTAAAGACCTTTCAAGACAAATTGTTTTTATAGCATCGACTGAATACGAGGCGAGAAAAATTTATGAAGATTTAAAGTTTTATGTTAAAGATAAAGTAGAAATGCTTACTTCTGATGAAATAAGATTTTACTATTTAGATGCAAAAGATAGAAAACAAGAAGCAAATAGAATAAAAACACTTTTAAAATTAGCGAAAAAAGAAAAATTAATACTAGTTACAACTGCTGATGCAGTACTTAGAAAATATTTACCAAAAGAAATCTTATTAAAAAATACTTTTAAATACAAAGTTGGAGATATTATAGATATAGATAGTTTTACAGAAATGTTAGTGTCTTTAGGATATGAAAGAGTCTCTAAAGTAGAAGGCTTTGGTCAGTTTAGTGTTAGAGGTGGTATTATAGATGTATTCTCACTTGAATATAAAAATCCTGTGAGAATTGAGTTGTTTGATGATGAGATAGATTCTATAAGAACATTTGATGTATTTTCTCAAAAATCAATAGATAAGATGAAGTCATTTATATTAACACCATCTAGAGAATTTATATATCCAAAAGAGTTAGATAAAACAGTTGAAAGAATGAAAAAAGATAGACCAAGTGTATCCAGTGATGATATAGAAGCAGTTATAGAAAAAGTATCTATGGGAGAATATTTTGATGGTGTAGAAAACTATATAGATTATTTTTATCCAGAAGATGAAAAAAGTTTATTTAGCTACTTGAATAAAGATGCTTTGATATTTATAAATGATATATCGAGAATGAAGGAAAGATGCGATAATTTTTCTGAAGAATTTAAAGATAGTTATAAGATGAATTTAGAAAGAGGTACAGCTCTAAAATCTCAGGGAAAATTAGTATATAATTATATTGATTTAGAATATTATATGGGAAATAGAAATATAATTATAAATTCATTATTACCAAAGGCAGTAAAAGGATTTAATATAAAGGAAATAATGAATTTTGATAGTAGGGAAATACCTTCATTTAATGGGAAAATAGATATACTTGTAGATGAATTGGAAAGATTAAAATATTCTGGTCATAAAATAATTCTAGCTACAAATAGCTTAGAAAGATCTAAAAAATTAAAAGAGTCCTTAACGGAACATAATATAGAAGCATCTATCATAAAAAAAAGAGATGTAGAAATAAAATCTTCGCAATTATTTATAATTGAAGCTCCGATAAGCGAAGGATTCCAATATAGAGATATAAAATTTACAGTGATAACTGATAAAGAAATGATAGGTGTCCAAAGAAGTGGATTAAAACAAAAAAGAAAGAAAAAGAAAAATGAAAATGCACAAAAGATAGATTCTTTTTTAGATTTAAATGTTGGAGATTATGTTGTTCACGAAAATAGTGGTATAGGTAGATATACAGGAATTGAACAGATAACTGTAAATAATATTAAAAAAGATTATATGAAAATAGTTTATAAAGACGGGGATAATCTTTATGTTCCAATAGACCAAATGGATAAGGTACAGAAATATATAGGTGCAGACGCTGAAAAAGTAAAATTAAGCAGACTTGGAACACAAGAGTGGACAAAAGCAAAAGCTAAAGTCAGAAAAGAAATAGAAGATATGACTGAAGAACTTATTCAGTTATATGCAAAAAGAGAGAAAGTAAAAGGGTATAAATTTTCAAAGGATACAGTTTGGCAAAAAGAATTTGAAGATAAATTTCCATATCAGGAAACAGATGATCAACTTAAAGCTATAAAAGATACAAAAAGAGATATGGAATCATCTAGAGTGATGGATAGACTTATTTGTGGAGATGTTGGATATGGAAAAACAGAGGTTGCTATAAGAGCAACGTTTAAAGCTTGTATGGATGGAAAACAAGTGGCGATATTAGTTCCAACAACTATACTTGCTCAGCAACACTATAATAATTTTAAAGAAAGATTTGAAGATTATCCAATAAGAGTGGAAGTTTTGAGTAGATTTAAAACAGCAAAACAACAAAAACAAATAATAGAAGATGCAAAAAAAGGTATGGTAGATGTTCTTATAGGAACACATAGGATAATATCTAAAGATATAGAGCTTCCTAAGTTAGGATTAGTTGTAATAGATGAAGAGCAAAGATTTGGTGTGAAACATAAAGAAAGTCTAAAAAAAGTCAAAAATACAGTAGATGTATTAACTCTTTCAGCAACGCCGATTCCTAGAACCTTACATATGTCTTTATCTGGTATAAGAGATATGACTGTAATAGAAGAACCACCTCAAGAGAGACATCCTGTAGTAACATATGTTACGGAAGCAAGAGATAGTATAATTCAAGATGAAGTTGAAAAAGAAATTTCTAGAGGAGGTCAAGTATTTTTTGTTTATAATAGAGTAGAAGGAATAGAATCAATAGCAGATAGAGTTAGAAAGCTTGTTCCAGATGCTAGAGTTGCAGTAGCACATGGAAGAATGAGTTCAAAAGTTTTGGAAGATATTATAATATCTTTTATGCAAAAAGAAATAGATGTTCTTGTTTGTACAACTATAATAGAAACAGGAATGGATATTGCAAATGCAAATACAATGATAATATATGATGCAGACAATATGGGACTTGCTCAACTTTATCAGCTTAGAGGTAGAGTTGGTAGAAGTACTAGACAGGGATATGCATTTTTAATGTACGAAAGAAATAAAAATTTAAGTGAAATAGCTGAAAAAAGATTAAAAGTAATAAAAGAATTTACTGAGTTTGGATCTGGATTTAAAATTGCTATGAGAGATCTTGAAATTAGAGGTGCTGGAGATGTATTAGGAGCACAACAGCATGGACATATGGCAGTAATTGGGTATGAATTGTATGTAAAAATGTTAAATGAAGCCATTAGAAAAATAAAGGGAGAACCTGAAATTGAAGAAATAGATGTTGAAATTGATTTAGCAGTGGATGCATATATTCCAGATAGATATATAGAGGACGAAATGGCTAAGATAGAAATGTACAAAAAAATTGCATCAATTGATAGTAAAGAGGATATGTATGATATACAAGAAGAACTTGAAGATAGATTTTCTGATATACCAAAATCAACTCAAAGTTTACTTACTATAGCATATATAAAATCTCTTTGTAAAAGATTAAAAATAGAAAAAATAAGACAAATAAATAATACAGTATATATGAAACCATATTCAGAATATAGGTTAAAATCTAAAGTAGGATATAAGATGGTTGAGGAGATAAAAAATGTTCTTGAACTTTATTTAAAAAAAGAAGAAGAGAATAAAAACACTATTAAATAAAGATAAGTGGAAATAAATACAAGTACATGTTAATATATAATAAATTGTATTAAATGAAAAGGGGTGTTAATTTGAAAAAATTAGTTACAATAATGCTTGCAGCTATTATGAGTTTATCTTTAGTAGCTTGTAAAAATAAAGATTTAAATGAAACTGTTGCAGCTGTCAATGGACATAAAATTACTTTAGGTGAATATGAATTTATGCTAAAAATGAATAAAGCATCTGTTGAATCTACTATAGGTGGAGATTCTCGGTGGAAAGAAAAAGATAAAAATGGAGAAACTTATATAGATAAGTATAAAATGATAGTATTAAATCAGATGATAAATACTGAATTATTAGCTCAAAATGCTGAAAAAGAAGGTATAAAACTAACAAATAAAGAAGTACAATCATCATTTAATGATTTAAAAACTTATATAAACTCAGATGAAGAAATGAAAGAATCAGCTAAAAAATTGGGAATAACAGATGATTTTCTAAAAGAACAAGCAAGACTTAGCTTATTAATACAGAAATCACAAGATAAGTTCTATAAAGAAAGTAAAATTTCAGATGAAGAAATGAAAAATTATTATGATAAACATATAAATGAGTATAAAAAAGATGAAGTTGAAGCATCTCATATACTTATAAAAACTACAGATGACAATAATAAGGAACTTCCTAAAAAAGAACAAGAAAAAGCAAAGAAAAAAGCTGAAAAGATTTTAAAAGAAGTAAAAAATGGAGGAGATTTTGCAGAACTTGCTAAAAAATATTCTCAAGATCCAGGTAGTGCAGCAAATGGCGGTGCTCTTGGAAGTCCGTTTGGAAAGGGAGTAATGGTTAAAGAATTTGAAGAAGCAGCATTTTCTATGAATCCTGGAGAAATATCAAATCTTGTAAAAACAGATTTTGGATACCATATAATAAAAGTAACAGATAGAATAAAAGATACAACAAGTTTTGATTCAGCTAAAGAAGGGATAAAAGAAGAATTACTAAAAGACAAGTATGCAAAACAAATCGAAGCACTTCAGAAACAAGCTAAGATAGAAAAAGATGATAAAGTAATAGATTCAGCAGAATTTTTAGAAAAAAAATAAATTATAATTTTAAACTACCTTTTACAAAATTTCATTATAAAAGGTAGTTTATTTTTTGTACTAAATAATCTAGAAAAGTCTGAAAACGTTAGAAAATCAAAGAAATTAATAGCATAAACTTGAATAAATAGCTAAAAATATGGTATAGTAAAGTCTGTTATAAAAATTAAAAATGGAGGAAAGATATGAGTAAAGATAAGACCAAAGACTCCTTTTTAAAGGGAGCACTTATTTTGGGTATTGCAGGTGTTGCCGTAAAAATAATCGGTGCATTTTTCAGAATACCACTAGGGAATATGATAGGTTCAACAGGGATGGGTTATTATCAGTCAGCTTATCCAGTATATACATTATTTTTAACATTAGCTACAGCAGGTTTTCCGACAGCAGTTGCAAAATTAGTTTCTGAAAAACTAGCTATAGGAGATGAAAGAGGAGCTGATAAGGTATTTAAAGTATCTAGTAAAGTACTTTTCATAACAGGTTTAATATCATTTTGTATATTCTTCTTTGGAGCAGAATGGATAGTAACTAAGTTTATAAAAAATCCTGAAGCAGTTTATTCAATGAAAGCAATTGCTCCAGCACTTATAATAGTACCTCTTATGTCAGCATATAGAGGATATTTCCAAGGACAGAAGGATATGACCAAAATTGCTATTTCACAAATAGTAGAACAGTTATTTAGAGTTGTTCTTGGTTTAGGATTAGCATATATGCTTATGAAATCTGCTGGACCAACTATGGGAGCAGCTGGTGCTATATCAGGTGCAGCTATAGGGGCTTTAGCATCTATAATATATCTTATTGCAGCATTTGCTAGAGGAGCAAAAGATAGAAAAGAAAAATTAAAAAATAGTAAAATATTTGATGAAGAAAGTTTTGGTAGAATATTTGAAAATTTACTTGCAGTTGCAATTCCAATAACAATAGGTGCTTCTGTTATGCCACTTGTAAATATGGTGGATAATGGTATAGTTATAAGAAGATTAATGGTTGCAGGCTACTCACTGAAAGAAGCAAATTCTATGTTTGGTCAGCTTACAGGAATGGCTATGTCTATAATAAACTTACCAGCTGTTATAACAACTGCTATGAGTATGAGTTTAGTTCCATCTATATCTCAAGCATATGCACTTGGAAATAAAGATAAAGCTAGAAAAGATACATTAAGTGCTGTAAAAGTCACACTAATAATAGTACTACCTTGTGCATTTGGTATGGCATCACTTGCAGGCCCTATAATGAAATTATTATATCCAGCAGAACCATCAAGTGTAGGAGTTATACTATTTACACTAACACCTTGTGTAATATTCCTTGGTTTAATACAGACTTTAACAGGAATACTTCAAGGTATGGGAAAAGCTATAGTTCCAGTAATTGCATTAATATTTGGTATGGCATTTAAAATAACTATAAGTTATACATTAACAGCAATACCTTCAATAAATGTATTGGGCTCAGCTATGGGTACAGTTATGGCTTATACAGTAGCAGCTATAATAAATATAGCTTATGTAAAAAAATCAATGGGTGTAAAATTCTCTAAAAAAGAATTTATAATAAAACCTTTAACAACAGTTATATCAATGTTTATAGCTGTTAAATTAGCATATTATTTAATAAATCCAATACTTGGAAATACAATAACTACATTAATATCTATAATAGTTGGTGGAATAGTGTATGTTGTGGTTCTTTTAGGTATCGGAGGAATTACTAAAGAAGAAATAATAACAATGCCAAAAGGTGAAAAAATATATTCTATATTAAAAAAAGTAAGACTTATAAAATAAAAAGGTGATAATAAATGATAAGTATAGTAGGATTAGGACCAGGAGATATATCTCTAGTCAGTTATGGTGCTATAGAAGCACTTAGAAATTCAAAATACGTATATTTGAGAACAGAAAAACATCCTGTTATAGATAAACTTAGAGAAATAACAGATTTTGAAAGTTTAGATTATTTTTATGAAGAAAATGATAGCTTTGATGATGTTTATAAAAATATATCTGAATTTATAATAGAAAAGGCGAAAAAAGAAGATGTTGTTTATGCTATTCCAGGACATCCAAGAGTAGCAGAAAGAACAGTTGGAATGATAGAAAATTTAGCAAAAGAAAATAATATAGATGTAGAAGTAATAGCATCTATGAGTTTTGTGGATGCTATGTTTGAAGCTTTGTCTTTTGATCCTTCTAATGGATTTAGATTAGTAGATGCATTTGAAATGAAAACTTCTTATATAGATACAGATATAAATTTAATAATAACTCAAGTGTATGATGAATTTATTGCATCTGAAGTTAAATTATATCTTATGGAAAGATATGATGATGAACAAGAAGTTTATATAGTAAGAGGTGCTGGAATAAAAGGAGAAGAATTTATTAAAAAAATAAGACTTTGTGAATTAGATTGGTCTGAAAATGAATTTGATTATCTAACAAGTCTTTATATTCCAAAATCAGAAAGTAAAAAATATAGTACAGTGCATGATTTAGAACTTATAATGAAAACTTTAAGATCTCCAGAAGGTTGTGATTGGGATAAAAAACAAACTCATGAATCATTAAAAAATTCTGTCATAGAAGAAGCATATGAACTTTATAATGCTATAGAAAACGATGATATAGATGAAATGATAGAAGAATTAGGAGATGTACTTCTTCAGGTTATTTTCCATTGTCAAATAGGAAAAGAAGAAGGTTGGTTCGACTTAAATGAGGTTTCAGATGGAATATGCACAAAACTTATAAATAGACATCCTCATATATTTGGAGATGCCGATATAAATAGAGAAGAGTTTGAGAAAACTTGGGAAGAGATAAAGAAAAAAGAAAAAGATGAAAGTACTATAACAGAGGGAATAAAAAGAATACCTATATATCTTCCAGCTCTTATGAAGGCAGAAAAAGTACAACATAAAGCAGCTTTAGTTGGATTTGATTGGGATAATATAAACGATGTATTTTTAAAAGTAGAAGAAGAGTATACAGAAGTAAAAGACGCATATAATATGGATTTTACTAAATTTTTACAAGAAAAATATCCTGAAAAATACGATGAAATAATGAAAATTAACAACTCAGATATTATTTTAGAAAAAATTAAAGAAGAAAATACAGAACTGCTTGACGAATACCATAGAATAAAGATACAATACATAAAGGAAGAAGTGGGAGATTTATTATTCTCAATTGTAAATCTTGCGAGATTCTTGAAAGTAGATACAACAGAGGCATTAAATTCTACAATAGATAAATTTATAAATAGATTTGGATATGTTGAAAGTAAAATAATTGATATGGATAAAAATTTTGATGAAATGTCTCTTGAAGAAATGGACGAATTTTGGAATGAGTCAAAGAAATTAGAAAAATAGTATAAATTATAATAAAAATATGATATTATAATTTTGTATTTTGTGATAAAAACGTAAAGCTATTGCAATTACTATATAGCTACGTTATTATATAATAATAGCCTTTAAATATAGGTAACAAATCTGAACCCTAGATTGATATTACTTATGTCTAGGATAACGATAAATATAAATAAAATTAGGAGGTAGATACTGTGAATAAAGCTGAATTAGTATCAAAAATTGCAGAAAAAAGTGAATTAACTAAAAAGGAAGCAGAAGCAGCATTAAATGCTTTTATGGAATCTGTTGAAGAAGCATTAGTTTCAGGAGAAAAAGTACAGTTAGTAGGATTCGGAACTTTCGAAACTAGAGATAGAGCCGCAAGACAGGGAAGAAACCCAAGAGATCCAGAACAAGTAATAGAAATACCAGCTTCTAAAGCTCCAGTATTTAAAGCTGGAAAAGGATTAAAAGATAAAGTTAATGCTTAATAATTAACTATTATGATAAAAAGTGCAGCTTTGCTGCACTTTTTGTGTATATAAAATTATTTAAAATAAGAAAGGAATTGATAATATGAGATTAGATAAATTTCTTAAAGTTTCTAGAATAATAAAAAGAAGAACAGTTGCAAAAGAAGCCTGTGATAAAGGAATTGTAAAAATAAATGGTAAAATAGCGAAATCATCTACAGAGGTAAATGTAGGAGATGAACTTGAAATAACATTTGGCGAAAAAGTAATGAAATTTAGAGTAAATGAAATAAGAGAACACGTTTTAAAAAATGATGCAAAAGAACTTTATGAACAAATAAACTAATATACAGCAAAGGAGTAAATAATTTGAAATTAGGTGTTATAGATATAGGAACAAATTCAATGAGACTTCTTATTGCAGATATAGTAGAAAATAATTTGATTAATAGAAAAAAATATGTAAATACTACTAGAATAGGACAAGGTGTAGATAAAAATGGATATATAACATTAGAAGCTATGGATAGAAATATTAATGCTTTAAAAGAATACAGAGAAAAATGTATAGAATGTAAATGTGAAAAAATATATTGTTTAGGAACATCTGCTATTAGAGATAGTAAAAATAAAGAAGAATTTTTAAAAAGAGCGAAAGAAGAAGCGAATATAGATGTAGAAGTTATAGAAGGTTCAAAAGAAGCAGAACTTGGATTTCTTGGAGTTATAAATGGTATAAACAAAAAAGATGATATTCTTGTTTTAGATATAGGTGGAGGTTCTACTGAATTTATATTTGGAAATGTAGATGGAATAAAGAAGAGTAAGAGTGTAAATATAGGTGCACTTAGGCTTACTGAAAAATTTTTAGCTTCAGGATATACTGATGAAGCATTTTTGAAAATGAATAGATTTATAAATGATCAAATAAAAGAGATAATATCAGATTTAAAAAAAGAAAATATAAATTGTATCTGTGG
>NZ_JARIBH010000071.1 GCF_029264495.1 Peptacetobacter sp. | reverse complement strand
TAAAAAATACTGCTGACATCAAAAGACATACAGCAGTATTTATAAACTTCAAAATTAAATTTAACTTTAAAATCTTTTAGTCTAACAATGGCCGGTTGTAGACTATTTTGTAACTACAATTAATGCTATTGCATTTATAAAAAATAGTATTGATACTACTTTAGTTACTTTATTAAGAAATGCTTGTTTTCCCTTTGGTTTGAAGTATGTCTGATTTCCTTCTGCACCATATTGAGAAGGCATAGCAGTTTTATTTTCTTGTGGCATTATAACCAATATTAAAGCTATTCCAAGTATTACTTGTAGAGCCATTAAAACATTAACTATCATAATTCCCTCCTGTTTATCGAATATATTCTTACATTTTAGTATAACATATATATTTTTAAATTTCAATAAACTATAATATCTCTGAAATTTTGATCTTTATTTTTATAAAATAAAATATATAAAGTGTTTATACTTTTATTATTTTAATTATTTTCAAAATAAAAAGAGCCATTGTAATTTACAATGACTCTATCCGTATATATTAACCTTACCTTAAGTATAGATAAAATTTATTTGATGGATAAATTTTAAAGTTTTCTTATTTTATTATATTTTTTATGAAATCTATACTTAGATAAGATATTAATATCAATTATTTTAAATTATACTATCTAACTATTAAAGAGTGACCAGTCATTTCTTTTGGCTGTTCCATTCCCATCATATCAAGTACTGTTGGAGCTATATCTGATAATCTACCATCATCAAGAAGTTTTGCTCCTTTAAATTCTTCTCCAGCTACTATAAATGGTACTGGATTTGTTGAATGAGCTGTTACAGTTTTTCCAGTTTCTGGATCTGTCATAAGTTCAGCATTTCCATGGTCAGCAGTTATTATTAAGCTTCCACCTTTTGATATTATCTTATCAGCTAATTCACCAACACATTTATCTACAGTTTCAACAGCTTTTATTGCTGCTTCCATACTTCCTGTATGTCCAACCATATCTGGATTTGCGAAGTTAACAACTATAAAGTCATATTTATCTTCATTTAATCTTTCTTCCACTTTTTCAAGTAACTCATTTGCAGACATTTCTGGTTGTAAATCGTATGTTGCTACTTTTGGAGAAGGTATTAATAATCTATCTTCTCCTTTATTTGGTTCTTCTACACCACCGTTAAAGAAGAATGTAACGTGTGCATATTTTTCTGTTTCTGCTGCTCTTAACTGTAATTTTTCATTTTTAGCTAAGTATTCACCTAATGTATTTACAAGAGTTTCTGGTTTATATGCAACATTAACATCTTTGTTTATTGCTGCATCGTATTCAGTTAAACATACGAAATATGTATTGAAGAATTCTCTTTTGAATCCATCAAAATCTTTAACAGCAATTGCTTTTGTTATCTGTCTTGCTCTATCAGGTCTAAAGTTGAAGAATATAACAGAATCATTTTCTTTTATTGTCGCTACTGGTTTTCCATCTTTTTCAATTACTGTTGGTACTATAAATTCATCATTTATATCATCTGCATAAGATTTTTCTATAGCATCTAATATACATTCTGATTTATTTCCTTCACCTTTAACCATTGCATTATATGCAAGTTCTACTCTTTCCCATCTATTGTCTCTATCCATTGCATAGTATCTTCCTGATACAGTTGCAAATTCTCCAACACCAGATTCTTTCATAGCATCTAAAGTTTCTTTAGCATATCCAATTGCACTTCTTGGATCAGTATCTCTACCATCTGTGAAAGCATGTACATATACTTTTTTTACTCCTTTTTTAGATGCCATTTCTAAAATACCTTTTAAATGTTCTATATGAGAATGTACTCCACCATCTGACAATAATCCCATTATGTGTAGTGCATTTTCTTTTGCATTTTCCATTGCTTGACAAAGAACTTCATTAGTAAAGAAATCTCCGTCCTGTATTGATTTTGTTATTCTAGTAAGTGGTTGATATACTATTCTACCTGCTCCTATATTTGTATGACCAACTTCTGAGTTACCCATTTGTCCATTAGGAAGACCTACATCAAGACCACTTGCTCTCATTAAAGTACAAGGATAATCAGTAGATAATCTATCTAAATTAGGAGTTTTTGCTGTATATATAGCATTTCCATTATGTTCTTTAGAATAACCATATCCGTCCATTATTACTAATGCTACTGGTTTTTTCATATTTTTTCTCCTTAAAACTATATTCTTAAAATTATTTTAATTAGAAATTAAGTAATCCAAGGAAATCTTCTGCTTTTAAGCTTGCTCCACCAACTAATGCACCATCTATATCGCTCTGTGCCATTATTTCAGCTACATTTGCTGGTTTAACAGATCCACCGTACTGTATTCTAACTTCTTCAGCTAATTCATTGTATAATCCTTTAACAACTTCTCTTATATAAGCTATTACATCATTAGCCTGTTCTGAAGTTGCAGTTTTGCCTGTTCCTATAGCCCATATTGGTTCATAAGCTATTACAACTTTTGATAAATCTTCTTTAGCAACATTTTTAAGTGCTTCTTCTACCTGAACTTTTACTACATCTTTAGTTTTATCAGCTTCTCTTTCTTCTAAAGTTTCTCCACAACAAACTATTGGATCTATACCCACTTCTAATGCTTTTAATACTTTTTTATTAACTGTTTCATCAGTTTCATTAAAGTATTGTCTTCTTTCAGAATGTCCTATTATAACATAATCCATTCCTATTTCTTTAAGCATGGCTGGTGCTACTTCTCCAGTGAAAGCACCATTATCTTCAAAGTGCATATTTTGAGCACCTATTTTTATATCAGTACCTGCTACTGCTTCTTTAAGATCTTTTAATAATGTAAAAGGAGCACATATTACTGCTTCTGCTTTATCTGGGCAAGTTTTACCTTTTACTGCTTCTGCAAATTCTAATGCTTCTTTTATAGTTTTATTCATTTTCCAGTTTCCTGCTATTATAGGTTTTCTCATTTTTAATCCTCCAAATTTTTATTTATACGAGTTAATTAGCTTATTGTAATTATACCCCTTTAAATATTTTCAAAAACAAAATATATTTATTATATTTATCAATTAAATTTATTTAATCAACAATTTGTAATATTGATTCAAACTAGTCAAAAGGCGGAAATTAATCCGCCAATTAATATAATTTATTATTATTTTTCATCTAAAGATGCTATACCTGGTAATTCTTTTCCTTCTAGGAATTCAAGAGATGCTCCACCACCTGTAGATATATGAGTCATTTTATCTCCAAATCCCATCTGGTTAACTGCTGCTGCAGAATCTCCACCACCTATTATAGTAACAGCTTCTGTTTCTGCCATAGCTTTTGCTACTGCTTCTGTTCCTTTTGCAAAGTTTTTAAATTCGAATACACCCATTGGTCCATTCCATACAACTGTTTTAGCTGATTTTACTGCATCTGCGAATAATTCAGCAGTTTTTGGTCCTATATCAAGTCCTTCACAATCAGCTGGTATATCTCTACCTTCTGATATCATAGGAGTTTCATTTTCTCCAAATTTAGCAGCATAAGTTATATCTATTGGTAATAATAGTTTAACTCCTTTTTCTTCTGCTTTTGCCATCATTTCTTTTACATAATCTATTTTATCTTCTTCTAGTAATGAATTTCCTATTTCATGTCCCATAGATTTTAAGAATGTATATCCCATTCCTCCACCTATTATAAGTGTATCAACTTTATCTAAAAGATTATTTATAACACCTAATTTATCTGAAACTTTTGCTCCACCAAGTATTGCAACAAATGGTCTTTCTGGTGTTTCAACAGCTTCACCTAAGAATTTTAATTCTTTTTGTATTAAATATCCACAAACTCTTTCTTCTAAGAATTCTCCAGCTCCAACTGTTGAACAATGTGCTCTATGTGCTGTACCAAAAGCATCATTTACAAATATTTCAGCTAATGATGCTAATTCTTTTGAGAAGTTTTCTTCATTTTTTGTTTCTTCTTTTCTATATCTTGTATTCTGAAGTAATATTACTTCTCCATCTTTCATTTCTGCAGCTGCTTTTTTAGCATTTTCTCCAACTACATTATCATCTGCAGCAAATTTAACTTCCTGACCTAACATTTCTGATAATCTTTTTGCTACTGGTGCTAAAGATAATTCTGGTTTTGCTTCTCCTTTTGGTTTTCCTAAATGTGAGCAAAGTATTACTCTAGCATTATTGTCTATAAGATATTTTATTGTTGGTAATGCACCATTTAATCTGTTTTCATCAGTTATTATTCCGTCTTTTAATGGTACATTAAAGTCGCATCTTACTAATACTCTTTTTCCTGCAACCTGTATATCTTCTATTGTTTTTTTGTTAAGCATTGACATAAAGCATTTCTCCTTTTATTTGAAGTATTTTTAAGTGTAACTAATTTCACACTTCTTTAATATTAAATATATCATATTACCTATGTTTTATGTACATTATTTATATTTATCTATCATATCTATTTACAAAAAAAGCCCGAGTCCGTAGTAAAAACTACAAACTAGGACTTTTCTGTTTGAATTACATTAACAATCTTGTATGTATGGGGGTACATACATCATATTAAGGTTTAAATGTATTCAAGTTTTATATTATAAAGTGTATATAGGTTAACTATTTTATATTACTTTTCCTGTATTCAGTTTAAGTAATTCTATTTTAAAGATATATAATCTTAAAATTATTATTTACTTAATCCTGCAAAGTATCCTAATGTTCTTATTAACTGAGAAGTATAAGACATTTCATTATCATACCAAGAAACAACTTTAACTAACTGCTGTCCATCTACTTCCATAACTCTTGTCTGAGTTGCATCGAATAATGAACCGTAGCTCATACCTATTATATCAGATGATACTATCATATCTTCATTGTATCCGAATGATTCATTAGATGCTTCTTTCATAGCTGCATTAACTTCTTCTACAGTTACTTTTTTACCTAATGTACAAACAAGTTCAGTTAATGATCCTGTTACTACTGGAACTCTCTGTGCAGCTCCGTCTAATTTACCATTTAATTCTGGTATAACTAAACCTATAGCTTTTGCAGCACCTGTTGTATTAGGAACTATGTTTCCTGCAGCAGCTCTAGCTCTTCTTAAATCTCCTTTTGGATGAGGGCCATCTAAAGTATTCTGGTCATTTGTATATGCATGTATAGTTGTCATTAAACCTTTTTCTAAAGTAAATTTATCATTTAAAGCTTTAGCCATTGGAGCTAAACAGTTTGTAGTACAAGAAGCACCTGATATAACTGTTTCTGATCCATCAAGTATATCACTATTTACATTGTAAACAACTGTTTTTAAATCTCCTGTTGCTGGAGCTGATATAACAACTTTTTTAGCACCTGCTTTTATATGAGCTTCTGCTTTATCTTTTGAAGTAAAGAATCCTGTACATTCTAGAACTATATCTATTTTTAATTCAGCCCAAGGTAAGTTTTCAGGATTTCTTTCTGCTGTTACCTGTATTTCTTTACCATTAACTATGAATGCACCTTCTTTAACTTCTATTTCACCGTTAAATCTTCCCTGTGCAGTATCATATTTAAATAAATGTGCAAGCATTTTTGCATCTGTTAAGTCATTTATTGCTACAACCTCGAATTTTTCTGGCTGTTCCATCATCTTTCTTAATGCTAATCTACCTATTCTACCAAAACCATTTATAGCTACTCTTACCATGTCGCTACCTCCTAAAGTTAATTAAAAAATTTTTATTTCTGCGGTTTTTACCGTTTTTCATACTTATTTATTGTACTCAAGTATCTTTTGAGCACTTTGTTCATCGGTTATAAGAACTAAATTCTTATTTATTTCTGATACTGCCATAAAAGCTTCTACCTTTTCAACTCCAGCAAATATCAAAATATTTTCTTTGACTTTTTTATATGTCTCAAGATCTATACCAACAGTATTAAGCTTATATACTAAATCACCATTTTTATCAAAGTAATGACCAAATGCTTCTCCAACAGCACCATTTTCAATGATAATCTTTTTTTGATTCTCATCAAGATTTCTTCTGTTAGCCATTACATCTGCTCTACCTATACTAAATACTAATATATCTGTTTCAGATATATGTTTTAGTGTTCTATCGATTTCTGGGATTTGTGATAGAGTTTTTATTGCACTCTCATCAAGCTCATCTGGTATATGAAGTAATTCGTATTCAGAATGAATGTTTTTACCTAATCTAGCTGTTACACTATTCGATTGTGTATCAACATCAGTCCCCATACTTCCTCTAGCTGGTAATACCAATGTATCTTTGTACTTTTTCTCTGTTTTTACAGAATCAGCAAATTCTAACATTGTCGTTCCACCAGTTATAGAGATTTTATTTCCATTTTTCAAAATATCTAAGAAATACTCTGAACCTTCTTTTGCTACATCCTTTAAAATTGCTTCATTATCTTCACAACTTCTAGGAACTACTATAACTTTTTTTATACCTAACTTTTCTCTTACTTTGTTTTGAAGATTAGTTATCCCCATAATATCAACCATAATATCTTTTAACTGTAAAAGTAATTCTTCTCCTTCTTCAGTTATTGTCATTCCAGATACAGCTACACATATCAGACCTTGCTCTTTTAAAAACTCAGTTTCTGTTCTTGTAACTCTTTCACTTATTCCAAGTCTATTTGAAAGTGATCTTCTTCCTATAGGTTGACTAAGTGAAATTTGTCTAAGAATAATATATCTTCTTTCCATAAGCTCTATAGCATGTGGTATAAGTTTTTTTTGTATTTCTATTAAATTTTTCATATTTACTCCTTCTTGCTTTAAACCGATTAGGGAACATTTTTGTCCCGTATGTTTTTTTCAGTCCCACAAGTTAATTTTATTGTATAGTATTTATTTGATTTTTTCAATACTTTTTATAAAAATAACAAAAACTTTTTTCTATTTTATAATCTGCAAACGATATACTAGATATGTTAATTTTTCAACGTTTTATAAATCGTTTTCCTTTTTGCTTTTTTTATTTATTAGTAGATAAACAGATTTTCTAGGGCATATTTAATCAATTTAAAAGCATAATTTTTTTCATAAAAATATCCTCATATACTAATTTTGTTTATTCACTATAAATAATTTTAATATATGAGGAATCTATATTCTACATTTATTTTGAATTAAAATTCTTTTCTTCTACTTGAGGATGCTATTCCTAATTCTTCTCTGTATTTTGATACTGTTCTTCTTGCTATGTTAACTCCTTGTTCTTTTAATATTTTTGATATTGCTTCATCACTTAAAGGTTTTCTTTTATTTTCATTATTTATTATATCTTTTATCTCGCTTTTAATACTAGTACTAGAAGCTGCTTCACAAAAAACATTAGTTTCTAAAGCTGTATTGAAAAAATATTTGAATTCATATAAACCAAATGGTGTTAGCATATATTTACCATTCACTCCCCTACTTATTGTCGACTCATGAATGTTCAATTTTTCTGCAATATCTTTCATTTTTAGTGGTTTTATATATTTCTCACCTTTTTCTATAAATTCTATCTGTTCTTCCATAATAGCTTGTGCAATATTCAATATTGTACTTTTTCTATTTTCAATATTTTTTATTAAATTTGCTGCTGAATTTAATTTGTTTTTTACGAATTCTTCTGCATCTTTATCAGAGCTGTCTTTTATAATGTTTTTGTAAAAGTCATTTATTCTTAAGTTATAATTATCTTTTTCATTTGCGTATACACAATAACTTCCTTCTATTTTTTTTATTATTACATCTGGTTGAATGTATATACTTTTATCATTGGAATACAATAATCCAGGCTTAGGATCCAAACTTTTTATTAGGCATATTACATCTTTGCATTTATCTATACTTATTTTATTTTTTTTTGATATTTCTTTTAACTTATTCTTAGCTATAAGTTCTAAATCGTTAATTACTATATTCTCTATTGTTGTATCTAACTTATCTATTTTTCTTAATTGTAAAATAAGACATTCAGAAAGATTTCTAGCCCCTATTCCTGGTGGGTCTAATTGTTGTACTATATTTAGACATTTTTCAAATTCATTTATACTTATTTTTAGAGTCCTTAAAATATTCTTATCATTCAATCTAAAGTAGCCATCTTCATCTAAACTATCTATTATATAGTTACATATTTTTTTCTCTTCTGATGTTAATTTGAAATATTTTAATTCCTCTTTTAAATGCTCATATAAATTATTTACATTTTTAATCATATTTTCAAAATCAATATTATTTTCTGAGTTATATGGAATGTCATTTTTATCTTGTTTTATAGATTTTAATTCCATATTTTTTATGTATTTCTCCCAATCTATTCCTTCATCATTTTTTTCTGCTTCTAACATTGGGTTATTTTCTGCTTCTTTTTTTATTTCTTCTTCTACTTCTAATTTGCTCATATTTAAAATAGCCAAAGATTGCTTTAATTGTGCTGTTAAAATTAGCTTTTGTGACTGCTTAAGTTCTAAAGTATTTTTGAAATTCATAATTTAACCCACTCTTTCTTAAAATATTAATACCCTCTATACTTAAAATTTTTATAACTAATTCTCAATACTATCACTAATTACTCTAGTATATTAATATAACATATCTTCTATTAACTGTGTATTTTAAATATTTTTAATGTAAGTTGTAATAATTAATTTATATTATTATACAATATACTTCCTTTTAATTTTCAAATTTTATACCTACTAATAACTACTATTATTTATATTTTTCTCTTATAAATTTATTTATTAAAAAAGGTTGCCCAATTAATAACATCGTTATTATGACAACCTTATAAATACTTAAATCATATTAGATAAATATTAGACTATATTTCTTTTAATATTTCTATTAATTCATCTTCATTATAATTATATTTCTTATTACAGAACTGACAAGTTACCTCTGCTTGATGATCTTCTTCTATTATTTCTGCTAAAGCTTTTTTACCCATAGCTATAAATGCTTTTTTTACTCTATCTTTTGAGCAAACACATTTAAATCCAACTTCTACTTTATCAAGAATAACAGGTTCTAATCCTTCTAGAACTATATTTAGAATATCTTCAGGTGTTAAACCTTCTCTATACATTTCTGTTATAGATTTTACCTTTCCTAAATTTTCTTCTAATTTACATATAGTTTCTTCTGTTGCATCTGGCATAAGCTGAATTATAAAACCACCAGCATGTTCAACCTCATAGTGAGTTGTATAAACTCCTAATGATACTGCTGAAGGTGTTTGTTCTGATACTGTAAAATAATAAGTAAAATCTTCTGCTATTTCTCCTGATACAATTGGAGAAAGTCCATTAACTGGCTCTCTTAGACCTAAATCTTTTATAACTTTTAAAGTTCCCTCATTACCTACTGCTCCAGCTACATTTAATTTTCCATTTGGATAATTTTCAACTTCTACATTTGGATTAGATACATAACCTCTAACAAATCCATTTGCATCAGATGTTGCAAGTATAGTTCCTATAGGACCTCCACCTTTTATTATAGAAGTAAGCTCATCACCCTTATTTTTCATCATAAGCCCCATCATAGATGTTGCTGTTAATGTTCTTCCTAGTGCCGCTGTTGCAACCTTTGTTGTTCCATGTGATTTTCTAGCTTCTTCTACTAAATCTCTTGTTTTTGCTACAAAGGCTCTTACTTCTCCATTTTTAGAAGCAGCTCTTATTACATAATCATTCATATAAATCCTCCATATATTTTATTTTCTTGCCACAAAAAATACTCTTTCTGCATCTTTTTTAGGTTTTTCAAATGTAAAATCTCCGTATGCTTTTACACTTTTAAATCCACTATCATTTAATTTTTCAATTATATCATCTGTAACATATGCTCTTTGCTGATGTACTTCATCAAATCTATCAAACGTACCTTCTTTATTTTTCACAAAGAAAGTAAGTTCCATATCAACTAAATCTTCTTCTGGATCAAAATAATTTTGCCACATATATACTGTATCTTCTCTTTTTTCAGTAAATGTATTGTTTCCTAAAATTTTTGATATTTTATAATATGAACTTATATCAAATATAAATATTCCATTTTCTTTTAATATTTCATATACTTTAGAAAATACATACTCTAAATCATCATCATATGTAAGATAGTTGAATCCATCACAAGCACAAAGTACGCAATCTAAATCTTCCATATCAAATTCTAATTCTGCTATATCCTGTTGTAAAAGAACTAATTGTACATTTTCTTTCTCAGCTTTTTCCATAGCAACTTCTAACATTTCTGCTGATATATCTATTCCAGCTATATCATATCCTTTTTTTGTAAGAGGTATAGTCATATTTCCTGTTCCACATGCTAGTTCCAGTATATTTTGTACTTCTGCTTGTTCATTTTTTATAATATCTTCTATATATTCAATCCATTTATTATAATCTACATCATCCATTAATTCATCATATATATATGCAAAATTTCTATATTGATCCATTTTAAAACCTCCTGCTTTATGTTCAAATCAAACTAATATTATAAATTACTTTTGGACTAAAATCCAATATAGCATAAGATATATTATAACATAAAATATATATATTTACCTATCTTTCAAGCATACCTTTTAATTCTAATAATTCTACATATATATCCATAGCTTGTAATATTATATTCTCATCAAAATTAAATTCTTCACTATGAAGAACTGCTGTATATCCTTTTTCTTTATTTCTTGTTCCTATGTT
>NZ_JARIBH010000048.1 GCF_029264495.1 Peptacetobacter sp. | reverse complement strand
ATATTTTTTTAAGTTTATTACTTCTAAACGAGATTCTTTCATAATCAACACCTCTATATCAAAAAAATTTTATTATTTTTAATTTTTATAAACAAGAATAATAAACACTATTTTTTATCATTTCTTATTATTCTAAAAGGTATGTATGTAGATAGTATTCCTATTACAATGCTTACAATTACAACTGCTATATATAGTTTCCAATTTATAAACCATGTTGGACTTATTAATATCTTTTTAAAGTATTTATAATATAACAAATACTGCCCTACAAGTGATAATAATACAACTAATATACTTGATACTATCGAATATACTAAGCCTTCATAAATAATCATATTCTTTAATTTTTTATTTGAAAGTCCTATTGCTTTTAATGTATCAAATTCAGATTTTCTTGATATAAGATTGTAACTTATATTGTTAAATATATTAAAGGAACTCATTATTAATAATATCAAAGTCATACCATTTAAAATCATATTTTTATACAATATGTTTTTCTGTGAATTTTTTATTTCTTTAGATAAATTTCTCAAATTACAACCTAAATTATCTTTTATAATTTTATACAATTCATCTTCTATATTTTTTATATTAGCGTCTTTATTACAATTTATATTTACAAATTTATATTTATCTACACCTGTTATTTCTGAAAATATCTTATCTGAAACAATTACATCTATACTATCATCTGGAAAGTATACATTTTGATTATATCCTCTAGAAACTATTACAGATACTGTTAATTCTTTTTCTATATAATCTATATTACTTGGAAACTTAATACTTTCTTCAGAGCTAAGCATATTCTTAGGGATTTTTATTTTTATTTTATCTCCAACATTTATATCTACAACTTTATGACCACTTCCTTCTTTAGGTATTTTTAAAATCACATTATCTCCGTTATTTAAACTTTTTACATCTATTCTACCTTCTATTAGAAAATCATTTAATTCTTTAAGAGTTTTATCTTTATATCCATAGAAACTTCCTTTTATAGAATATTTTCCATCATTATCTTCTTTTGATACTCCACCAAATGTTTTATAAAACGCATATTCATTCACAAAATCAAAGTATTCAGGAACTGTTATTTTATCTTTTGGTATATCATATATCGAAACGTAATTTACTTTATATGGTTCAACTGACTTTATTCCTTCTATTCTTTCTATTTCTTCAAGTTCATCATTTGATATTCCCTTACTGTAATCTACTGATTGTTGCTCTATTTTAAAATCAGAATTTAAATTAGTATTAACCGCCAATAATGTTTTTTCGTCCTCATTTTTTAGAATCATAGTAAAATTAGATAGTATAAACATAGTTCCACCTAAGGCTATAGATATAACGGTAACTATAAATGTTTTTTTATTTACAAGTATGTTATTTATGGCTATTATTTTTTCTATAGCTATATTTTTATCAGATTTTAAGTTGAATATGGAGTTTTTTATCTTATTTTCACCACGATTCTTATTTATAGCTACAATGATAGGTATTTTAGTTATTTTTTTAGAAACTACTATACATAAAATAATTATCATAAGAATTATTGATATCAAGGATGCTATAACTGATCCTTTGCTTATAACTATATCTGAACTCATGAAAATACCTTCTGATATTATCCTACAAGCATATACACCAATAGTTTTTGCTCCTATAACTCCTATTAGTATTCCTAATGGTAAACTTATTACTGAAAGTATCAATAATTCATAAAATGTAAGTTTGAAAATTTGACTTTTATTTCCTCCAATTGCTCTTAACATTCCGTACTCAGATAATCTTTGTATCATTGATATATTGTAAATGCTATAAACTATAAATATTAAAAATACAATCATTATAAAAAATAATATTAAAAGTTTACTATCATATTTCTCACTTTTAGCAATACTATTGATTAACATTGTATTTTTGCTTACATCTTCTTTTTTTATTTTATTTTTTTGGATTATATTGTTTATTGTAGAATTTATTCCTTCTTTTGTATTTTCATTTACTTTTACATAAAGCTCTACACTTTGATTTGAGTTTACTTTTGTCAAAGCCTCCATTATTGCGGTTGATTTTTCATAAACTCTATCAGTTATTATACCTACTACTGTAAAAGTTTCTTTTTTCTTTTTTTCATTTAAATCTAAACTTATTTTTTCACCAACTTCACCTTCTAAACCTAAGTTTTGTAGTACCCATTTTTCCGCTACTATTTCATTGGAAGTTTGTGGCATTCTACCTGATATTAATTTTGAATTAGAAATCTTTAAATAATCATTATCTATTCCTGTAATATTCAATAATTGTTCATTATATTTTGAACCATCTATAAATTGTCCTATTGCCGTATATTCAATATTTTTTTCTTTATCTATATTTTTTATTTTTTCTTTATCTATATTTTTATTTTTAAATGATAATCGCCTAATTCATATCGTAATCCTTCTATATCTGCTTTTTCTATATTTTCATTTATCACTCCTGCACATAATATTATAGCTATACCTATTGATATACTTAAAATTATTGACAATGAGCGACTTAAATTTTTCTTAATATATTGAAATACTAATTTAATATACATATAATCACTCCTTTAAAAATCGAATTTTAATAATATTTTTTAACAATTATATTTTTAATATATATATATAACTCTTCTTCTTTTTTTTCAATAATTTCTGCTTGAATGGTAGTTTTTTCTGT
>NZ_JARIBH010000046.1 GCF_029264495.1 Peptacetobacter sp. | reverse complement strand
TTATTGACATATGTCAAAAACGGAGTATAATTATAATTGAAATTGACATATGTCGAAAACTTGAGGAGGTTAACGGTATGCCAAGACCTATTAAATGGAGAAATGTATGTGGATTACCTGAAAATGAAAAATTTGGACCTATAGATAAATCCGATTCTGAAAGAAAATTTATAAATATGACAGTTGATGAATATGAAACTATAAGACTTATAGATTTAGAGGGATTTACACAAGTTCAATGTGCAGATCAGATGAATATAGCGAGAACCACAGTACAAGGTATATACACAAGTGCAAGAAAAAAACTTGCTGAATCTCTTGTAAATGGAAGCATATTGACTATAAAAGGTGGAGAATACATTATTGCAGAAGGAACAGGAATGGGTTGCAGAAGAGGATGTAAAAAATGTGCTTTGAGATGCAAGAAGAAATTACAAAATACAATAGAAGAAGAAAATAAATAATATTTAAAAATAAATAATGAAAAGGACGTGAATAATTATGAAATTAGCTATTCCAGTAGATGAAAAAAATATAAATTCAGAGGTATGTATATCTTTTGGACGTACTCCATATTTTTTAATATACAATACAGAAAATGGTGAAGAAAAGTATTTAGATAATAGTGCAATAGCAGCATCAGCAGGTGCAGGGATAAAAGCATCTCAGACAATAGTAGATGAAAGTGTTGAAATTTTACTTACACCTAGATGTGGAGAAAATGCAGCAGAAGTACTTGAAGCAGGAGATGTAAAAATATATAGAACTTTTAAAGGTTCAGCAAAAGAAAATATAGATGCATTTAAAGAAAATAAATTAGATGAATTGACAGAAATACACGAAGGTTTTCATGGAAACGGTGGAAACTAATATGAATATAGCAGTACTTAGTGGAAAAGGTGGTACAGGGAAAACTCTTCTTTCAGTTAATATGGCTGCTGCATCTAAATCAGGAGTATATATAGACTGTGATGTTGAAGAACCAAACGGTCATTTATTTTTTAAACCAGAAAACTTAGAAATTGAAGATGTTTCTGTAAAAATACCAAAAGTTGAAAAAAGTCTATGTAATGGTTGTAGAAAATGTTTGGATTTTTGTAAATTCAATGCTATTGCATATATAAAAAACACTCCTATAATATTTGATGATGTTTGTCATTCTTGTGGAGGATGTTCTATAGTATGTAAGGAAAATGCAATTAGTGAAATAGATAAAAATATAGGAAAAATAGAAAAAGGTATATCTGGTGGAATAGATGTATATACAGGAATTTTAAATACAGGTGAAGTTTCAGGAGTTCCTATAATAGAAAAATTACTCGAAAAAAATAAAGGTTTAGAAAATAGACTTTCTATTATAGATTGTCCACCAGGAAGTGCTTGTATTGTTATGGAAAGTATAAAAGATGCTGATTATTGTGTTTTAGTAGCTGAACCTACAATATTTGGTGTACATAATTTAAATATGGTATATGAACTAGTTACCTTATTTAAAAAACCATTTGGAGTAGTACTTAATAAATGTTTAGATGGAAAAAATTTAGCAGAAGAATTTTGTAATCAAAATGGAATAAAAATTATTGGAAGAATACCTTTTGATAAAAATTTAGGAAGATTAAATTCTGATGCTAAGATTGCAGTAAGAGAAAGTGAAAAATATAAAGAATTGTTTACATCTATACTTGAAACAGTGAAAGGAGAAATAGCAAATGAAGCAACTTCTTATATTGAGCGGTAAAGGTGGTACAGGTAAAACAACAGTTGCTAGTTCTTTTATAAAACTTTCGGATGCAAGAGCTTATGCGGATTGTGATGTAGACGCACCTAATTTACATCTTGTATCTGGAAATAAAGTAACACCAGATAAATCAGCATACTATGGCTTAAAAAAAGCTGTTATAAATAAAGAAAAATGTATTGAATGTGGAGAATGTTTTAAAAATTGTAGATTCGATTCAATAAAGAAAGATGAATATGGATATTCAGTAAATAGCTATGGCTGTGAAGGTTGTGGTGTATGTGAATTAGTATGTAGTCAAGATGCAATAGAAATGCAAGATTCAGCAGCAGGAGATTTGATGCTGTATAAAGAGAATAACAAAGTGTTTTCTACAGCAAAACTTTATATGGGAAGTGGAACTTCTGGTAAGCTTGTTACAGAAGTTAAAAAAAGAATGAAAAATGAAGCATCTGAGGATACTGAATTATCTATAATTGATGGTTCTCCAGGGATAGGATGTCCAGTAATAGCATCTTTAAATGGAGTAGATATGGTACTTATAGTATCTGAACCATCTATATCAGGTATAAATGATATGAAAAGGATATTAAAAACAGCATCTAGATTTAGAATAAAGACTGCTGTTTGTGTAAATAAGTTTGATACAAACATAGAAAATACAAAAATGATTGAAGAATTTTGTATCGAAAATAAAATACCAGTTGTAGGAAAAATTCCATATGATCAAGAGGCTGTAAAAGCCATAAATAATGGAATTACAATAGTTGAAGCAGATTGTCCTTCAGGAAAAGCTGTTAAGGGAATTTATAATAATGTTAGAAACATACTTTTTAATGATGATAATATCAAAAAAGTAGACAAGAAAATAGAAATTAATTTTTAGGAGGAATTATTATGTTAAAAATAGCAGTAGCAAGTGAAGAAAAAATGGTAGCAGGACATTTTGGTCATTGTACAAACTTCAATATATTTGATGTTGAAGATGGGAAAATAGTTAAAGAAGAATCAATAGCAAATCCTGGACATAAACCTGGATTTTTACCAAACTTCTTAAATGATATGGGAGTTAAAGTTGTTATATCAGGTGGAATGGGTGGTGGAGCCATCGAAATATTCAACGAAAAAAATATAGAAGTTATAACAGGTGCTACAGGTTTAGCTAAAGAAAATGTAGAATTATATGTTAATGGAAACCTTAAATCAAATAATGTTGTATGTAAAAAACATGAACATCATGATGAATGTGGTGAACATCATAATTAATATAAAAAATAAAAGTTTATTAGATTTTATATATAAAAAAGGAGCTTAATATAAGCTCCTTTTTTTATTAAATATTTATATTTCTTTAAATCCGTTTCCTAAAACCTCATGAACATCTGTTACAATAAGGAAGGCTTTAGAATCAATACTTTTAACTAATTTTTTTAGACTAGTTTCTTCTCTTTTATTATTAAGAACAACAAGGAATAAATCCTTTCTTTCGTCAGTATATCCACCTCTAGAGTTGATTATAGTAAGTCCTCTATCAAGCTCTTTAGTTATAGCATCTCTTAATTCATCTTCTTTTTCAGTTATAATAAAGAAAGCTTTTGAACTTTCAAAACCGTCCATAACCATATTAGCTATTTTTAAAATAATAAAAAGTGCTAATCCAGAATAAAGTGCTGTTTCTATACTTCTATTTACAATACCTGCAGATATAACTATAGTACCATCAAGGCAACTCATAAATTGAGTTGGTCTTAAATTTGGGAATTTTTTACTAAGTATAAGAGCTATTAAATCAGTACCCCCAGTTGAAGCATCAACTTTAAACATAATACCAAGAGAAAGACCAAGAAGTACAGCACCTGCTATAGCAGATAAAAGTGGATCATGAGTTAAATTCATATGAGATAAACCATCAGTTAACTGAACCATTACAGAGAATAAAACAGTACCAAATAATGTCTTCATAGAGTCTTTAACTCCCATTATTTTAAAAGTGAATAAAACTAACGGAACTCCTATTATAAGCATTATAGCAGAAACAGGTATACCACTAAGTTTATTCAAAACTACGGCAAGACCACTTAATCCACCTGGTGCTATAGTATGAGGTTTAAGAAAAGCATTTATACCCACACTCATAGCTATACAACCTAAAATAAGACCTAAAAATTCTAATATTGCAGATTTTTTACTTTCTTTCATATTATACCTCCTAAATATTTAATTTTATCGTTAATAACAATACAATTATAACATAAATAATAAAATAATAATATTAAATTATAAAAAAAATATTAAAATTTTTATAAAAAAATAAAGATATTTTTATAGTTTGCTTATTTTTTAAAAATATAAATAAGTTAGAAAATTTAAAATAGACACATATTTATATAAATTTTTTATAGATAAAAAATTTAATTGATAAAAATAAATTATTTTAATGCATAAATTTTCAATTCAAAAACTTCACGAAAAATAGCAATTATGTTATAATATTCGAGTAATACTGTTTAACATAAATTTTTATGGGTATTGATAAATTAGAAAATTTAATTTGAGAGGAGATTCACATAATGAAAATAACAGTTCCAGATACAGCAGTGGAGACTTTAAAATCTATATTAGCTGAAAATAGCACTCAACCACAGAATATAAGAGTATTCTTCCAAGGAGTATCTTGAAGTGGTCCAGCATTTGGTCTAGCTTTAGATCAGTTAGAAGATGGAGATTTAACTTACGAAACAAATGATCTTACATTTGTAATGAGTAAAGAAGAATATGAAGCATATGGAGATATAGTAATAGAAGATACAGGATATGGCTTCAAAGTAACTCCAGAATCAATGGTAGGACAGGGATGCAGCTGCGATAGTGGTTGTGGAGGATGCTGTGAATAATATTCACAGTAATTATAAAAACTTATTTAGAATTTATAAAAGATGCTTTTTTAAGCATCTTTTTTTTATAAAATTTATGATATAATAAAAAGATAATATTAAAAATCTATAAAACAAAGAAATTTTTGGAGGAAAATAGATGAGAAGAAGAAAGAAAAAAGGTGCCGATATAAAACTTCTTAGCTACACTGATTGTGTTTTTCACGATAATATAGAAGAAATGTATGGAAAATGGCATGAAAAGTTTGGAAATAACAATCCTATATATATGGAAGTTGGAACAGGTAAGGGTCAGTTTATAACAACATTAGCAGAGTTAAACCCTGATAAAAACTTTATAGCAATGGAAATAAAAGAAGAAGTTTTATTACATGCTGTATATAAAGCTAAAGAAAAAGGTCTTACAAATATACTATTTATTTGGGGAGATGTGAAAATGATTCCTAACTATTTTAAAGAGGGAGAACTTTCTAGAATATATATAAACTTCTGTGATCCATGGCCTAAAAATAGATGGGAAAAAAGAAGATTAACTCATTCTGATTTTTTAAATATATATAAAAAATTACTAAGTGAAGATGGAGAAATCCATTTCAAAACAGATAATGAAAAGTTATTTGAATTTAGTTTAAATGAGATAGCAGGAAATAATTGGAAACTAAAAAATATATCTTTAGATTTAGTTAATAGTAAATTTGAAGGAAATGTAACTACTGAGTACGAAGATAAATTTATGTCTCAAGGAATGAAAATTTATAGACTAGAGGCTGCTAAAAAGTAATTATTTAATTAATAGTAAAATAATTATTGAATATTAAAGTAATTATTGAATATTAAAGTAATTGTTAAATAAATATATTTTAAAAGATTGTAAAATTAAATATAAAAATAAAAATACTGTTGTATAGACTTTTTAAACAAGTTTACAACAGTATTTTTTTAATTACAAATTCAAACAATTATAAATTTAATTTTCATAAAACGCTTTTAATTTAATCTTTATAAAACTTCTCTTTACACAAAGATTTTTACTTCTAAAACACAATTAAAAAATAGCATTTCTTTTTCTCATAGAATATATTCCGAATAATATTATAATACAGTGAACAGAATAAAGAAGTATTCTAACTTTTATAACTTCAAATCCAAATAATAATTCATTTGAAGATGAAGGCGGAATTATAGCAAGTACAGAAGCAATTATCATTAAAATAGGATTTATAACAATTTGCTTATCACTTCTAAAAATTAAAATCTTACTAGCCCACATAAAAGTTAATACAAAAAATGCGATTTTTAATATAAAATCTATAGTTTCAATCATAAAATACCACCCTTTATTATACTAAATAAATATTATTATACACTATCTGAAAGTATACTAAATAAATACCATTTTTTCAACAGATTAAGTACAATATTTACAAAATTATAAGATATAAAATTAGTTTTTATTTACTGAGAAAAGTTTTTATGATATATTATTAGTACTAGGTCTTAATAATAGGAGGTAAAAAATGAATTTTGAAGAAATAAAAGAAATTTTAATGCTTATAGATAAAACAGGACTTGAACATGTAAAGATTAAAAATAAAGATATTGAAATAGAAATATCAAATAAAAAATTATTAGATAATAATAAACTAGAATTATTAAATAACAATAAACTAGATATTAATAAAAGTTTAGAAAATGATAAATTCAATAATGGAACAATAGAAATTGATTGTAGAGAAAATATAGATGAGGATTTAAAGAATAATAAAAATATAAATAAAAAAATAAACAATAAAAATATAATTGAGGAAGATAAGCAAATAGAAATAAAAGCACCTCTAATAGGAACATATTATTCTTCGCCAAGCCCTGATAAACCTTGTTTTGTAGGTGTAGGTGATTATGTAAAAAAAGGAGATACACTATGTATAATAGAGGCTATGAAGTTGATGAATGAAATAAAAAGTGAAGTTTCAGGAAAAATAATCGATATAAAACTTGAAAATGAATCAATTGTTGAATATGGTCAAGTATTATTTACAATTGAAGAAGATTAGTTTGTTAAATAAAAGGAGATAGTTATGAATAAAATAAAAAAAATACTTATTGCAAATAGAGGTGATATAGCTGTTAGGGTTATAAGAACTTGTAGAGAAATGGGTATAAAAACAGTAGCTATATACTCAGATATTGATAAAGATAGCATACATAGATTTTTAGCAGATGAGTCTATTTGTATAGGTCCAGGTTCTAATATAGAAAAAAGTTATAATAACATAGAAAATATAATATATATAGCAGAAAAATTAAAATGTGATGCAATTCATCCAGGATTTGGTTTTTTATCAGAAAATCCAGAGTTTATAAAAAGATGTAATGAAAAGAATATAATTTTTATAGGACCTTCTAAAGAACAAGTTATTTTGATGGGAGATAAGGCAAGAGCAAAAAATACAATGATGGAGTTAGGCGTTCCTGTTGTACCAGGGTCAAAAGGTGCTATAAAAAATAAAAATGAAGCAAAAGAACTTGCAAGAAAAATTGGTTATCCAGTTATGATAAAAGCTTCAGCAGGTGGTGGCGGAAGAGGAATGAGAATAGCGTATGATGATATAGAATTTGATAAATATTATGATATAGCTAAAACAGAAGCTCTTACATATTTTAAAAATGACGACTTGTATATAGAAAAATTTATAAAAAATCCAAGACATATAGAAGTGCAAGTCTTTGGAGATAAGTTTAAAAATGCAATACATTTTGGAGATAGGGACTGCTCGATGCAAAGAAGAAATCAAAAAATGATAGAAGAATCTCCAAGTAGATTTCTAGAGAAAAAAGATAAAGAAAAATTGTATGATTATGCATTAAAGATTGTGAAAGGAATTTCATATGAAGGTGCAGGAACAGTTGAATTTATAGTAGATTCAAGAAAAAATATATACTTTATAGAAATGAATACAAGAATACAAGTAGAACATCCTGTTACAGAAATGATTGTAGATAAAGATTTAATAAAACTTCAAATACAAATAGCAGATGGAAATGAGATACCTTTTAAACAAGAAGATATAAATATAAAAGGTCACGCAATTGAATGTAGAATAAATGCAGAAAATCCTAAAAATAATTTTATGCCTTGTCCAGGAGAAATAGAAGAAATAAATGTTCCAGGAGGTTTTGGAGTTAGATTTGACACATTTGTATATGCAGGATATAAAATTCCACCAGTATATGATTCTATGATTGGCAAGCTGATTTGTAAAGCAGATACAAAAGAAGAATGTATTGCAAAAATGAATGTAGCTTTAGATGAACTTGTTATAGAAGGTGTAGAAACTAATATAGACTTTCAAAAAGAATTAATAAATTCAAATGAATTTTTAAAAGAAGAACATAATACTGGTTTTATTGAAAGTAAGTTAAATGAAAGATAGGTGATATAGTGATAAATAAAATACAGCTTTTTAAAAATAAAAAAGATAAAAAGAAAAAAATGGAAAAAGAAAATTATGCTTATCTACCTATAAAAGATAAAAATATTAAAAGTGAAAAAAATAGTATATTAAAAAATTATAATTCAAATGATATAGATAATGAATTTTGGATAGAATGTAAAGATTGCAAAGAAAAAATTTTTAAAAAGGATTTGGAAAATAATTTTTTTGTATGTCCTAAATGCAATAAACATATGAGAATGGATGTAAGAGATAGAATAAATATGATTACTGATAAAGGTAGTTTTGTAGAAATAAATAAAGAGAATGAGACAATAGATCCTATAAAATTTCCTAATTATATGGAAAAGGTTGAAAGTTATAAAAATAAAACAAAGGAATCAGAGTCAGTAGTAACAGGTATTTGTAGAATAAATGGAATGAAATCTGTTTTATGCGTTATGAATCCAAACTTTATGATGGGAAGCATGGGTTCTATTACTGGAGATAAGATAACTTATGCTTTTGAATATGGAGCAGAACATAAAATGCCTGTAATTATTTGCAGTGCATCTGGTGGAGCTAGAATGCAAGAAGGAATGTTTTCTTTAATGCAAATGGCTAAAACATCACAAGCTGCTGGTAAATTATCTGAAGCAGGACAGATATATATATCAATTCTTACAGATCCAACAACTGGAGGAGTTGCAGCTAGTTTTGCAATGTTGGGAGATATAATAATATCAGAACCTAAAACACTTATAGGATTTGCTGGAAAAAGAGTTGTTTCCCAAACTATAGGAAAAGAACTTCCTGAAAACTTTCAAACAGCAGAATTTATGCTAGAGCATGGATTTTTAGATATGATAGTAGATAGAAAAAATCTAAAAGAGACTTTATATAAAATATTGTATATACATAAGAAAAATTAGTTTATTAAACTAGCTAAAAAATAAGGACAACTTCAGTAGTGGAAGATACAGAAATAAATTTAAAGGTATAGAAGGTTAAAAATGGAAAATAATATAGATAGATTAAGAAAAGATATAAAAAATTTAAAAGAAATATCTAAACAAAATAAATTGGATTTATCCGATAAAATATGTTATTTAGAAAAATTATTAGAAGAGAGTATAATAAAATCAAGAAATTTAACTCCATATGATAAAGTTTCTATAAGTAGAGATATAAATAGACCTAAAACACTAGATTATATAAATATTATAACAAGTAGTTTTTTAGAATTACAAGGAGATAGGTATTTTGGTGATGATAAAGCTATTGTTGGTGGTATAGGAAAAATAGGTAAACATAGTGTTACAATTATTGGAAATCAAAAAGGAAATAGTACAAAAGAAAATATATATAGAAATTTTGGAATGGCAAAACCAGAAGGATATAGAAAAGCATTGAGGCTTATGAAACAAGCAGAAAAGTTTGGTAGACCAATTATAACTTTTATAGATACATCTGGGGCATTTTGTGGAGTAGAGGCAGAAGAAAGAGGAGAAGGTGAAGCAATAGCTAAGAATTTAAAAGAGATGAGTATGCTAAAAGTTCCTATAATTTCTATAGTCATAGGAGAAGGTGGTAGTGGAGGAGCACTTGGGATAGGAGTTGGAAATGAGATTTGCATGTTAGAAAATTCTGTTTACTCAGTTATATCTCCAGAAGGACTATCTAGTATACTTTTTAAAGATTCATCTAAATCAAAAGATGCTTGTGAGTATATGAAAATGACAGCTAAAGATTTAAAAGAATTTAATATAATAGATAATATAATAGAAGAACCACTTGGTGGTGCACAAAATGACGTAAAATATATGGGAGAAAAAATAAAAGAATATATAATTGAAAGATTAAATTTTTATAATAATTTAAACAAAGATGAGATAGTAGAACATAGATACAACAAGTACAGAAATATAGGAAGATATTTTTATTAAATTAAATATATTTTATAAATAAATATAGATAAATCTGATTAATAAGTTATAAAATGCAATTAAATAAGTTATAATAAGTATAAGATATAATTTAGAAAGGAGTAATAATTAATTGAAACTTTTTTTGTTTGCAGGTTTATTTAATGCAGCTTATTTTATTTTAGGGACTTTTCTATTTGGACTTATACTTAACTTTATTGAAGATAAAAATATATACTATCTTCAAAATGGACTTGGGAGAAAAGGAATTATAATAACCGGAATAATTGGTGTTACTATACATGAATTAAGTCACTATATAGCTTGTAAAATATTTTTACATGATGTAGAAAAAGTAGAATTATTTAGAATTTCTAAAAGTAAAAGTGATGGTGTATTGGGAAGAGTTGTACATTCTAGAGAAAAGGGAAATATTTATAAAATGATAGGAGACTTTTTTATAGGTGTTGCACCAATTATAATTGGAAGTTTTTTAGTATATATTTTAATAAATATATATTTAGGAAGCGAATTTAGAATATTTAATATGATTGTAAATATAGATGAAAGTATAGAAATGATAAATAATTTAGAAATAATAAAATTTTTCATGCATATAATAATGGCAGGTATTAATACATTATTTTTAATATTAAATTCACCATCATTATTTTCTATAAAAGGAATAATAGTTTTATTTGCAATTTATTCAATATGTATACACTTATCACTTAGTAAAGCTGATATAGAAAATAGTAAAAGTGCAATTCCAATAGTTACATTTATAATACTTATAGCAAGTGTAGTATTTGGAATGTTAGGTATAAATTTTAATGGAATTTTTATAAGATTAATTACATATATGTTTTCTATAATGGCAACATGTATAATAATTTCTATACCTGTAACAGCACTTTCTATGCTTATAGCAGCAATAGGAAGTCGATTTTGATAAAAAAGCTAACGATGATGTTAGCTTTTTATTATTTGTAAATATTTTGTATAAATATTTTAAAAATATTACTATAAATTCATAAAATTTAAAATTAATTCAAAATAATGCATATAAATGAAAAAAAAGATGTTAATTATATATTAACTGATAAAAAATTTAATATAATTAAAAAAAGACTAGACTTTTTAAGAAAATAGATTTAAAATAAGTGTATTGGTTTTAAAAGATTAATTAATAAATTAAATTTTGAAATTAATTAATAAAACTTAATATAATATTTAAAATGGAGGAATAAAATGTTAAAAAGACCAAGAAGACTTAGAGTAAGTAAAGCTATGAGAAATTTAGTAAGAGAAACTAAAATTGATATAGAAGATCTTATATACCCATTATTTGTAGTAGAAGGTGAAAATATAAAAGAAGAAATACCATCACTTCCAGAAGTATATCATTTTTCAGTTGATATGTTAGAAAAAGAGATAAAAGAAATAGTAGATTTAGGGATAGAACATGTTTTAATGTTCGGTATACCTAATGAAAAAGATGCTTGTGGATCAGAAGCATTTTCAGACAATGGAATAGTTCAAAAAGCTGTTAGAAAAATAAAAGAAATTGCACCAGAAATGAATGTAATAACAGATGTTTGTATGTGCCAGTACACAAGTCATGGACATTGTGGAATATTAACTGATAAAGGATATGTAGACAATGATATAACTCTTGAATACTTATCAAAAATAGCTGTCAGTCATGCAAAAGCAGGTGCAGATATGGTAGCTCCTTCAGATATGATGGATGGAAGAATAGGAGCATTAAGAAATGCACTTGATGAAAATGGATTTGAAACTGTTGGAATAATGGCTTATAGTGCAAAATATGCATCAAACTTCTATGGACCATTTAGAGATGCTGCAAACTCAGCACCATCATTTGGAGATAGAAAAACTTATCAGATGGATCCAGCAAATGCTACAGAAGCTATAAGAGAATGTGCTTTAGATATAGAAGAAGGTGCAGATATAATAATGGTTAAACCTGCACTATCTTATTTAGATGTTATAAGAAGAGTAAAAGATAAATTTGATATGCCTTTATGTGCATACAATGTTTCTGGAGAATACTCAATGCTTAAATTAGCTGTAAAAGAAGGTCTTTTAAATGAAGCAGCTATAATGGAAGCAGTTACATCAATAAAAAGAGCAGGAGCAGATATGATAATAACATATTTTGCAAAAGATATAGCTACAAAAATAAAAAATAATTAAATTATAAGATAGAAAATATCAAGTTTAAAATACCAGCATATATTAATATGTTGGTATTTTTTATATATAAATCTAGTCAATAATTGTAACTATTATGTAATAATTATTATCTTATATTATGTTATAATAAATAAAAAATAATTTGAATATTCAAAAAAATAAAAAGGAGGTATATCTGATGAAAATTAAGAATAAATCTAAATTTATATGCTATGGAATGTTAAATCTAATATTAGCAGTTTTATATATAATATTAATAATAACAGAGTATTTAAATGAAAGAATGATTTCGTACGATAACCTTATAATAGTAACAGTTTTATTATCAGCTTCTTCATATGGAATAATAAGTTCGTTGAAGGATGAAAATGATAATATTGAATTAAGAAAAAAAGAAACAAATTCATCTTTTGAATTAAGAGCAAATAATTTAACATTAGATATAATAAATACAATATTATGCATTTTTATGATAATAAGCCTTTTTATTGAGAAAACAGAGTTTATAAAAGGATGTATAATTTTAACTGTAATAATTTTTAATTTAATTACTATCTTAAAATTTATACTATTATTTTATTATCAAAAGAGGAATTATTAAAAAAATATAGAATTATATATATAATAAAAAAATCTAACATAAGGATGAAATTCCTTTATAAAGGAGTGTTTTATATGGGTGTAATGTATTCTGTAAAATGTAAATGTGGTTTTGGAGCAAAATATTTTTCAAATGTAGGTAAAATGGATGCTTCTTTAAAAAATGAATTAGAAAAAAAGGCAAAAGATGGAGAATATGGAGAAGAGATAAAGGAATTATTTGAAAAATATCCAGATGGATATTTGGATCAAACAATGGGACTTTATGTATGTGATGAATGTGGTGAATCAAAATCAGAACATTGCTTAGATTTTTGTAGAAAGGTAAGACAAACTGGGGCTACACTTGGAGAAAGAATTAGTGTTGTAAAAGAATATAAGCATACTTGCGATAAATGTGGCTCAGAAATGAGAAAAATAACTAATAAGGAAATTACAAATAGAAAAACTAAATGCCCAAAATGTGGAAAAGATGCAACAGTTTCTGGAACAAATTATTGGGAATAAAATATATGTAAATTAAAGAATTATACATAGGTATGTAAATAAAAATGTATATTAAGATTGTGTAGTAATTTTAATATAAAAGTGATTATAGAAATAAATTAAAAGCTACTGAAATTAAATTTTCAGTAGCTTTTTTGATTATACAAAATATTTATTTTTTAATTAAATATAAATTCTTATATTTTAGAATTGTTGTTAATTTTATTTTTTTAAATCAAGATTCATTTAAAAATTTTCAGCTTCTTTTTCTGTTTTAAAAGTATCAAGTTTTAATACTATATATGTATTATTTTTTGAAATAGTATTTTTAAATTCTTTGTAATTATAATCTAAAGAATCTGAATTAAAAGATCTCATCGAATTTCCGTTAGAAAAAGCCATTGCAGATAATATATATGTATTATTTGGTTTTAGTTTTGTTTTAACATTATCTTTAACAGAAAAAGGTGTATAAGCAGTTACCGTTTTATCAAGATTTATATCAAATTTTGTTCTAATAGAGTCTGTAGAAATATTTAAAGTACATTTTTTGTTATCATCAGATAAATCATAAATTGATATTAGAGTTTCTTCTTTATTAATAATATCAGTATCTCCATATAGAATTGAATTTTTATCCGTGATTTTACCATTTTCCCAAACTTCATAAGATATTACTTTTCCTTTTATATTATCAGGATAGCTTATATTTACAGCAAAAGTATTTTCTCCTACCATAGAAGCTAATTGATTTTCTCTATCAGAAAGTTTTATAAAAGATATATCAGAAGATGAGGAAATATTAAAAAATCCGATAATCAAGATAATAGTTGTTATAATTATAGTTAATATAACTACAATAATATTTTTCTTTTTTGTGTTTTTCATAATAACACCTCTTTTCAAGAATACAATTTATTTTCTTAAGTATATCAAAATATTTTTAGTATAGGAATATATTTTTTAAAAAAAGTCAAGATTGTAATAAATTTCAAATATTTTAAAATCTAGTTACAAAGAAGTAATAATTAAAGTAAAAGTTCTTATAAAGTAAATTAAACTGCAATAAAAAAGAACCTATAGGATATACATTTTATAGTATTATTATATAGATTCTTTTTGAAATAATATGTATTTTTTTATATAAATTATCATTAAAAGATTAAGTATTTAAAAGATTGTCATTAAATATAGACATACTTTTAATCATAGATTGTCTAATTTTTTCACTTAATTCAACAGTTTTATACTTAGGGTTTTCTATATGAGTATAAACAGGTTCTAAAAATTCGACCTCTACATCTTTAGAGTTTATTTTTCCTATAGGTTGATAACCTTCATAAGTACCTTTAGAATTTTTAATAACCATTGGAACTATAGGACATTTAGCTTTGTAGGCTATTTTTAATGCTCCAGGTCTAAAATCAGAAATAAGAGCATGTTCATCTTTTACCCAAGTTAAATCTCCTTCTGGGAAAACTGCCATAGAATGATTATTTTTGATATTTTCTGCAGCTTGGTTTATAGCTTTAATACCCTCTCTATTATTCTTTCTATTTATGAAAACACATTTAAGAAGATTAATCCATTTACTAGCAATAGGAATATTTTTCCAAACAGGTTCATCAGCTATAACACAACCTATAGGTCTATCAACACTAGATGCAAGTATATAGCTATCCAACATACTAGAATGGTTTATAACGAAAAGAACTGGCTCTTTAGGTATTCTATCTTTTCCTTTTATATTTAAATTAATATTTACTTTTTTTAATGATTTATTAGCTAGATTTTTTAAAAAAGCGAATATTTCTTCAGAAGAATATTTTTCAGGATTCTTTGAAAATTTATTCAGCTTTGGGATTGATGATATGAAACTAAAAATCTGTAAAATCCGAAATTTGAAGTAATTAAACAAAAAAATCTCTCCTTATTTTTAAAATTTGCAATAAATATTTTAACATGAAATAAAAGTAAAGTCTATAAAGGTTTTATGATGATATGATAAAATAAAATTATTTTTGAAAAGGTTTTAAATAAATGTTATAATATCATAAAAATTTACTTAAAAAAATTGATTTATTTGATAATTTGTCATTTAGAGTATAAATAAGTATTAAAGAGAAACATAAAGAAGATATAGATAAAAAAATTATATGATTAGAATATAGGAGGGTTATTGTGTAGAAGGTATTCTTCATTATAAATTAAAAATATTATACAAAAATATAAAAATATATTTAACCTAAGACAATATATTAAAATAGTTCTTATTTTAATCTAAGACAAAGTAATTTTTGATATATATATATATTATATAAAAAGCTAGCCTTAATAATCATACATTTATAGAAAATAAAAAGAAATAATAGTATAAATTATTTGAGAGGATGAAAGTTATGTCTAATATATTTGTAAGAAAATTAAAATTAACAATAATAAATGAAGATGAAGAAAAAAGAAAAGAACAATATAAATTTATAAGAGATTCTCAATATGCTCAATACCAAGGATTAAATTTAGCTATGAGTGTTTTAACAAGTGCATATCTACAATCAAATAGAGATACCAAAAGTAATATTTTCAAAGAAGCTAAAAAAAGATTAAATAATAGTAACTCTATTTTTGAAGGTATAAACTTTGGAAAAGGAATTGATTCAAAATCTTCAATAACTCAAAAAGTAAAGCAAGATTTTAGTATTGCATTAAAAAATGGTTTGGCTCGAGGCGAAAGAAGTATTGCTAATTATAAAAGAACATATCCTTTAATGACAAGAGGAAGAGATTTAAAATTTAATTATAATGAAAATAACGAAATAATAATTAAATGGGTAAATAAAATAATATTTAAAGTTGTCATAGGAAGAAAAGATAAAAGTCATGAAGAATTAATGCATACATTACATAAAATTATAGCTAAAGAATATTCAGTTAAACAATCTAGTTTATACTTTGATAAAAATAATAAATTAATATTAAATTTAACTATAGAGTCTCTTTATAAAGAAAATAATAAAGATGTTATTGAAGGAAGAACATTAGGAGTAGATTTAGGCATAAAATATCCAGCTTATATATGTTTAAATGATAATACATCTATTAGAGAACATATAGGAGAAAGTATGGAATTATTAAAACAAAGAGAACAGTTTAGAAATAGAAGGAAAAGACTTCAGCAACAATTAAGAAATGTTAAAGGTGGCAAAGGAAGAAATAAAAAATTATCTGCTTTAAATAAGTTATCAGATAGTGAAAGAAATTTTGCTAAAACATATAATCACACAATAAGTAAACGAATAGTAGATTTTGCAAAAAAACATAATTGTGAATATATAAATTTAGAGGATTTAAATAAAAATGGATTTGATGATAATATTCTTAGTAATTGGAGTTATTATGAACTTCAAACTATGATAGAATATAAATCAGAAAAAGTTGGTATAAAAATAAGATATATCGATCCAAAATATACTTCACAGAAGTGTAGTGTTTGTGGTAATATAGATAAAGAAAATAGACCAACACAAGAACAATTTAAATGCAATAAGTGTGGATTTGAATTAAATGCTGATTATAATGCAGCAATAAATATTGCACGATCTTTTAAATAGCATACATATTATAAATATAAACAAATACATATAGGCGATTTAGCGTCTAAAGATTTAGGGGTAAGATAAATAAAAGTTAAGGCTATATACCAACTAACTGCTTATCCACTAGATAAACGGTAAAAACTCATACTAATATTCTTTCGGAGATAACGTGGTATGACATTCTAATATTTATATAAATTGTCTACCTTCGATAAGGTAAATTATATAGTAGATAGACAATTATTAGCATTTCAATAGTTAAAGTTAATATTACATTATTTTATTAAATTATGTTTACATTCATTTATATAATAAGTTATAAGTAGACAATTAATGTATTTGTATTAATTGAAAATACAATTATTGAATAAATACAAGTTATATTAAAACCATATTGGAATGTAAATGGAAGAAGTTAAGCATTATAGATATAAGAATAATAGGGTTATATTAAAACCATATTGGAATGTAAATTTTGCATAACAATAACTAGCACTAGGGTCTAATTCTAGTTATATTAAAACCATATTGGAAAATAAAAAATAATAGAAATACTTATAAAGAATGTATTATATGTGCATTTGTAGGAATAGTATCAATATAAATAATACAAAACTCAAGTAGTAATATTTTTTATTCATTTATCTATCTAATGCTAGTGAACGTATTTGTTAAATTTACTTTGAAAGGTATTCAATTTACTTTTTTATATCATTGATACTATTACCACTAACAACAGTAGAATTAAATCATTTTGCTATTTGATTCTACTGTTGTTAATTTATTTTGAAATCAGAACGTATATTTCTCTAAATAATTGTAAA
>NZ_JARIBH010000024.1 GCF_029264495.1 Peptacetobacter sp. | reverse complement strand
TTCAGTTTTCAAAGTTCATTTTAATCTTTCGATTTTCTCTTTTGTTTCTTGCCCTCTCTCAAGGACAAGTATTATATTACCACCTAATTAATAAAAGGTCAACACTTTTTTTATATTTTTTTATTTTAAAATTTTATTTTTTATATTTCAAAATTTTTTAATTCATCTAATTCAAGCTCTACTAATGATTTTAGTACTTTTCGTCTTTCTGTTTTATCACTATATTTTTTTATAACTTCTTTTCTTATTTTTGCTAATATTTCTACATAATCCGAAAAATCCTCATCATATATTTCTTCTAAATCTCTTCTTATTTTTGATGATAGTGCCGGAACTTTTCCACCTGTAGATATACCTATAAGTAAATCTCCTCTTTTCAGATAAGATGTTGTAATGAAATCGGAAAATTCCCTATTGTCTACAACATTTACAAATTTAGATTTTTTTCTGCATATACATGCTATTTCCTCATTTGTTTCCTTATCGTCCGTTGCTGCTATAACCATATCAAATTCATCTATATATTCTTCTTTAAATATATCTTGTATAAAATCAACTTTTTCTTCAATTTCTAAAAAATCTCTCTTAAACTCAGGTGATAATACAGTAACACTCTTTCCAAATTCTAAAAAGTTTTTACATTTTCTTAATGCTATATTTCCACCACCTATAATAATTATCTCAAGATTATCTAAATTAATATTTATAGGATAAAACAATTTACTCACCTCTTTTTTATTAACTTTCAATAATATCATAAAATTTCTGTTAAAAAATCATATAATAATTTATTAGTTTTTTTATTTAGTTCTCTATCTTTTAAAAACTTAGGGAGAGGCTCATTTATATTCTGTTCTCCACAGATATCTGCACCTACTATACTATGATTTATCAAAAGTTTAGTTAAAATTCTTTTTATTGAGTTTACTGACATCTTCCCTTGATTTCAGTTTGTCTCTGCATAATGATGACTTAAAACATCTTTATCTATTGAAATATAAATTGGTATATCTTTTTTTATATCTTCTAATTTTATTGACGCCATATCTTCTTCAAAATCTTTTAAACTTATACAAATTAATTTTTTAAAACATTCTTTATTAATATCTTCTATTTCATCTATTGTTTTTTGACTTGGACCTATTAAAATTAATTGTTCTAAGTACTTATTATTTTCTAATATCTCTCTAGCCCAGTCGCCACAGCTAGTAAATGTATGTATTAATGGTATTTGCATATCACTATGATAGTCAAATAAAATTAATGAAAATTTATAATCTATTTTATTTACAAAAAACTTTGTTGCATAATGATAGTTTCCCGAATCTATAAAATGTATTCCTTTTTCACTATATTTATAAAGCCTATTATAAATTTCTTTAGCTGCTTTTTCTGTACAATACATATTTGTTCCTGATATATCTGAACAATCTATCCAATCAGTATTATCTAATTTATTTATTACTTCTTTTCTATACGTATTTGAAAAATTTAAAATAAGATTTTTATCTAATGGAAAAACATTACTTTCAATTTCTTCCATTTGTTTCATCTCCTTAGATTTAATTATAAAAAAAGGAACAATTAGCCCCTTGTTATATTATATATTAATACTATATCTTTGTCTAATTAATGAATATTTCTATGAATTATATCTAATATATTTTTTAAATCATCTACATATATCTGTCCTGGCGCTGATTTATTATCTACTGATGCAAAAGTTAAAGCTGAACCAAATATTTCTCCTGAAATTCTTGTTATAATTCCATATTTTCCCATTGAAATTGTTATTATAGGTCTATTTGCAAATTTGCTCCTCATCTCTTCAGTTGCACTTAAAAGTTTCAATATATCTTCTCTATTATTGGGCATAACAGCTATTTTTAAAATATCCATATTTAAACTTTGCATTTTTTTTAATCTATTAATCATTTCATCTTTTTCTGGTGTACTTTTAAAATCGTGACTTGAGCCAATAACTTTTATTTTATTTCTATGTGCTAAATCAACTATATCTTTCCGATAATCATCTATTGTAAATAATTCTATATCAACTACATCAATTAAATTTGATTTTATTATATTTTCATTTATTTTTATATATTCATCTAGACTTACAGATACTTTTCCTCCTTCTTTTTCAGTTCTCAATGTGAAAATTACTGGTATATCAGATAATATAGTTTTTAATTCTTTTAATGTATTAATCATTTCTTCTAAATTGAATATATCTTTATAATAATCTGCTCTAAATTCTACTATATCTATTTTCTTTGTTTTTATTTTTTTTGCACTTAACAAAATTTCTTCTCTTGTACTACAAACTATTGGTGCACATATTTTTACATTTCCATCTCCAATAGTTAAGTTTCTTATTTTACAAATATTCATTATGTCCTCCATTTTTTCGATTTAAAGTTATAATTAATACTTATTATACTTATAATTATCTAAACTTTATATAAAATTATATTTATTTTTATTTCAAAAAAATAAATGGCTCTCGAATATACGATCGCCATTTATTCAATAATTATTTAAATTTATTTATTATCTTCGATCAATAAATCTACCAATCCATCTATTGTAGATATATATGATTCTTTATACACTTTCAATCCAAATTCTTCTATCGTTTTACTTGTTATTGGACCTATAGAAATTAGTTTTTTATTTAATAACATATCTTTGTAATTATTACCTAAAATACTTATTAAATTTTTTACTGTTGATGAACTTGTAAATGTAATATAATCTATATCTTCTTCCAATACTTTTTCTGCAATTTCTATGCTTTTTTCATCTATTATTGTTCTATATGTATATAGTTCTTTTACTTTACATATTTCTTTCAATTTGTCTACTAGAAAGTCTCTTGCATTTTCTGAACGTGGCACCAATACTTTATCTGTTTTAATTAATGTTTTTTTCATTTCGTCAAATAAAGATTCTGCTACAAATTTTTTAGGAACTATATCTGCTTTTATTCCTCTTTTCATTAACTCTTCAGATGTTCCCATCCCTATAGAACATACTTTTAAATTAAAGAAAATTCTTGAATCAAGTCCCATTTCATCAATAGTTTCAAAAAATATTTCAACACCATTTCTACTTGTAAATACAATATGTGTATATTCTTTTATATTTTCTATTTCTTTTTTTAACTTTTGATTATTATTTTTTTCAATTTTTATTACTGGTAGTTCTACTGCTTTTCCTCCAAGCAATTTTATTTTATCAGAAAGATAACTACTTTGTTTTCTAGCTCTTGTTACAACTACTTTTTTACCAAATAAAGCACTATTTTCAAAGAAATTTAATTTATTTCTTACTTTTACTACATCTCCAACAACTATAAGTGAAGGTGCTTTTACATTCTTTTCTTTTGCTATCTCATATGCATTTTCTAAATCTGTAATAGTAGTATTTTGATTATATCTTGTAGCCCAACTTATAAGTGCGACTGGAGTTTTTTTATCTCTTCCTTCTTTTATAAGCTCCTCACTTATATGTTTTAAATTTCCTATTCCCATAAGGAATACTAATGTTCCTTTACAATTTGCAAGTGCATTCCAGTTTATTTCTTTTTCTTCATCATCTCTAAGATGTCCTGTTATAACATGAAATGATGAAGCATAATCTCTATGAGTTATAGGTATCCCTGCATAACAAAGACCTCCTATTGCAGAAGTGATTCCAGGTACTATTTCAAAATCCACTCCATTATCAAATAATTTTTCAGCTTCCTCTCCACCTCTGCCAAATACATATGGATCTCCACCTTTTAATCTTGTAACTACTTTTCCTTCAAGACATTTTTGTAAAATAAGTTCATTTATTTTATCTTGTGGAAGTATATGATTACTAGATTTTTTACCTACATATATAAATTCACAGCCATCTTTTGCTTCTTTTAAAAATTCATCATTTGCTAGTCTATCATATATTATTACATCTGACTTTTTTATACATTCAAGACCTTTTAATGTTATAAGCTTTGTATCTCCTGGTCCAGCTCCTACAAGATATACTTTTCCTTTCATTAAAAATCCTCATTTCTTATTATTTTATTTCTTTATGTTTTTTTAATATTAATTTTGCTAAATTTTTTCCTAACTCTTTTGGATTATCTTTTTTCCCTTCAAGAGAAGCTACTGTTATTTTTTTTCCTTCTTCATCTCCAAATATTCCAGTCAAGAAAAGATTTTCTCCTTCAATTTTACAATATGCTCCCATCGGAATGTGACAGCTTCCATCTATTTCTGATAAATAACTTCTTTCTGCATCAACTTGTATTTGTGATATTTCATCTTTTATTTCATTTATCATATCTTCAAGTTTTTTATCTTCTTCTCTTATTTCTAATGCTAAAGCTCCCTGAGCTGGAGCTGGTATCATTAAATCTACAGAAAGATATTCTGTTATTTTATCTTCTAAGTTTGCTCTTTTAACTCCTGAAGCTGCAAGTACTATACCATCTAAATTTTCTGATTCTATTTTTGAAATTCTTGTTTCTATATTTCCTCTTATTGGAACTATTTTTAAATCAGGTCTTTTTCTTAAAAGTTGATATTTCCTTCTTTTACTTCCAGTTCCTATAGTAGCACCTTTAGGTAAATCTTCAAATTTTTCTATCCCTTCTCTAAGTATTATTACATCTCGAGGGTCCTCTCTTTTGGGTACTGACGCAAATTTCAATCCTTTAACAACTTCTGCTGGCATATCTTTCATACTGTGTACAGCTAAGTCTATATTTCCTTGTAATAATTGGTTTTCTATTTCCTTTACAAAAAGTCCTTTATCTCCTATTTTATCTAAAGATAAATGTAAAATTTTGTCGCCTTTTGTTTTTATTATTTTTATTTCAAATTCAACTTCTGGAAATTTCTCCTTTAATCTATCAATAGTCCAATTAGTTTGGATAAGTGCTAGATTACTCCCTCTTGTTCCTACTCTTATTTTCATTATTTTGCCTTTCTTTTTCTAAATTTTAATAAAAGTTATTCACAATTATCAATATTTTATGCACTTTTGTGAATAATTTTTTATTTGTTTAGATTTTTATAGCTTTTATTAATCAATATTGTTGAAAAATACGATATTTTATCCTCAAGTCCTGCTTCTTTTAGATTTTTATATATTTTTTCCCCTTCTTGAGATGAATTACTCACTAGTATTGAACTTTCTATTAATCCATACTTTTCTAGTTTATTTATTATATCCACAAAGTTCCTGTATACTTTCATAAGAACTATACAGTTATAATTTTGTAATATATTATCCAATTTTTCTTCATCCATAGTACAAGGAGCTACAACAAGTGCATCCGTATCCATGACTAATGGAAAATTATTAGAAGATGCTATATTAGAAAAAGATGATATTCCAGGAATTGTTACAACTTCAACATCTTCACTTAATCTTTCCATTATATAAACATATGTACTATAAATCATTGGATCTCCTAAAGTTATAAACCCAACATCTTTATTATTTATATTTATCTCTTTTTCTATTTCTAAGGCTATTTTTTCCCATGCCTTTAATTTTTCTTCTCCATTAAAATTCATTGGAAAATGTCTTTGTCTTATTTCCAATCCATCAGGTAAATACTCTTTAACTATAGATAAAGCTAGACTTTCTCCACCTTTTTTAGGTTCTGGTGTAAATAATATATCTATTTTCTTTAATGTTTCAACTGCTTTTATAGTAAGTAAGGAACTATCTCCAGGACCTGTACCTATTCCATAAAATTTTGCCATATAATTTTATCCTTTCATTTTAAACTTAAATTTCTTCTGCTTTTTTAGCATTTTCTACAAATTTATTTTGTATTTTTTCCATTTCTCCAAGACCTTTTAAATGAATAACTGTTTCTATATTTTCTGATTCTATTATATTTTTCCAAGAATCTTCTTCATCTCCTGCCATATCATTTTGTGCATGGTCTCCTGCAACTAACATAAATGGCATCAAATGAACTTTTTTTATATTTCTTTCTTTTAGTTTTTTTATAACATTATCTATTTCTGGATAGCCTTCAACAGTACCAACATATACATCTGCTCCTAAATCCCTTAAATAGTATTCTATAGCTGGGTATGCACTATGGCTTTCATGGTCTGTTCCATGACCCATAAGTACTACAGTTGAATCCATTTTATCTGTAATTTCTTTTAATGAACTTGCTACATATTTATAATCTTCTATACTATAAAGTAGTGGATTTCCAAATTTTATACTTTTAAATTTATCTTTATACTCTTTTATTTGTTCTTTTAATTTTACATATTCATGTCCACAAATTATATGTAGAGTCTGAACAACTACTTCATCATAACCACTTTTATAAATACGCTCCATTGCTTGTATAGGATTATCTATTTCTATATTATCTCTTCTTTTTAATTTATTTATTATCATATTAGAAGTATATGCTCTAAAAAAATCATACTCTTTAAAATCTTCTTTTATTTTATTTTCAACTGCATTTATTGTTTTTTCTCTTGTTTCATGATAACTAGTCCCAAAACTAACAACAAGTACTGCTTTTTTCATTTTATTTTCTCCATTCTTTTTACTTTATTTTTCAAACTTAGCTTCATCTTTCCATATATCCAAAATATTATTTATATCATTTAAATCACTTGTCTGATTTGGATAAAATATTCTTTGTCTTTTAAGAACAATAACATCTATACCTGTTTCTTTACATGAATTAATCTTTTCTAAAAATCCTCCCTCAACTCCGCTTTCTTTTGTAAGCATTAGGTCTATATTATAATGTCTTATCATTTCTACATTCATTTCTTTAGAAAATGGTCCTTTCATAGCTATAATATTATCTGCATTAAACCCCATTTTTTCACATTCTAATATAACTTCTGAAGTTGGAAGTACTCTAGGAAAAAGTTCTGCTTCTTTTATATTTTCTTTGTACTTAGCTAAATTCTTGCTCCCTGTTCCAATAAGTATTCTTTTATAAGGACCTTGATTTGCTTTATAACACATTTCTTCTATACTATCTACAAAAATACATCTATCATAATCAATATCTTCTATTAATGATTTTCTTTCATATCTTATATAACCTGTATCTGTATTTTTTGCAGATTTTATAGCATTTTTTGATACTTCTATTGCATATGGATGTGTCGCATCTATTATAAAAGATATTTTATTTTTCATTATAAAATTTTTCATATCTTCTTCGCTCATCTTTCCAAGATGAATTTTTTTTGCTATTCCTTTAGCTAAATCTTTTCCATATTCAGTCGTAACAGATAGTATATATCTATCACAAAATCCTCTTTTATTTATTAAATTACATATTTTTATACTATCTGATGTACCACCTAAAACTAAAATCATACTATCACCTCTACTAACTAAAGAGTATATCCTCTAGGAGTTATCATCATATCTTTTTCTATAAATGTAGATTTATTTCCTATTATAACCATAGTTGTCATATCTACAATTTCAAAATTCATACTTTCAAAAGTACAAATATATTTTTCTTCACCCTCTCTTCCAGCATTTTTTACTATTCCAACTGGAGTTTTTCCGTCTTTAAATTCCCCCATTATCTCAAATGCTCTCGATAAGTGCTCACTTCTACCTTTACTTCTTGGATTGTATAAACATATGACAAAATCTGCTTCTGCCGCTAACTTTAATCTTTTTTCTATAACTTCCCAAGGTGTTAATAAATCACTTAAACTTATATGACAAAAATCATGCATTATAGGTGCTCCAAGTACTGATGCAGCAGCAATACTTGCAGTTACCCCTGGAACTACTTTTACGTCTATTTTTTCTTTTTCTTTTACTAAAAGTTCTAATATAAGACCTGCCATTCCATATATTCCTGAATCTCCACTACTTACTACAGCTACATTTTTTCCTTCTTTAGCTATTTCCACAGCCATTTTACATCTATCTATTTCTTTTCTCATTCCATTTTGTACTATTTCTTTATCAGAAATAATTTTTTCTATTAATTTTATATATGTTTTATACCCAACTATGACATCTGATTTTTTTATAGCTTCTAATGCTTCTATTGTCATATATTCTTTTTGACCTGGTCCAATACCTATAACATAAATCATTGTTTTATCCTTTCATTCTTCCAAAAGCAAAAGTTGTTTTATTTTTTTTGTATTTTTTAGATATAACATTTCCGTTACTTAAAAGATATGCTGATGGTTGTGCAACAGAATATACACCAGTATTTTTTTTAACAAAATCAGATTTATCAAATAAAAAATCACAAGTAGAAATTTCTTCTGTATTAAACAAAATAAAATCTGCACATAAAAGTTTTGATAACTCTTGCATACATAACTCATCTTTCTTTATTATAAGACTTCCTGTTTTTACAATAGCTGCTGGATGAATATTATTTATATAGGCAAAATTATAAAATTCATTCAGCATATTTTCTAATTCTGTTTCTTTTCTACAGCCCATACCGAGTACAATTTTTCTAGGTATCAATTTTATATGCTTTACATAATTTATATTTTCGTCTTCTATAATTCTATCTATAAAAGATTCTATTTTATCAGTTACTGTAACTATTGCTTGAAGGTCTTTTATTTTTTCTATACTAGTTTCTTCTATAATTTCAAATCCAGATAAATTTAATTTTTCTTTTTCTTCTATATAATTTTCATCAAAATATATTCCCACATTTTTATTATTTACTAGACAAGAGTTTATATACTTTGAAGATTCTCTAAAATTTTTTATATATCCACCAATTTTTGATGCAATTACATCTAAAGCACCTTTTTTATTTGTATCTGTTGATGTTGTTATTATTGGATTTGCACCTAAAATACTTGCTATCTCTTTAGTAATTTCATTTGCACCACCTATATGTCCACTAAGTAAACTAATAACATTATTTCCATTATCATCTACTACCAAAATAGCTGGGTCTTCAAATTTACTTTTTAAATATGGTGATATACATCTAACTGCTATTCCACATGCAGATATAAATACTATACAATCATATTCTTCAAAAAGCTTTCCAGTTAATTCCTTAATGCCTTTCTTTTGAAAAAATAAATCTACATCTTTTACTTTTTTTATTTTATCAGCAGTTTTTTTCCCATTCTCTGTTATTGCTATAACTGCTATTTTAAAATTTATTTTATTTTCTATAATATCATTCTTATTTATTTTATTTTCTATAATATTTTTAACTTTATCTCTTTTATCAAAATTAATTGTTTCCATTTTAATTTCCTCTATACTCATGTACAAAATCTTTATCATAAAGTTTAGAGTTATTATAATCCTTACCTAAAAATCTACCTACCATTATTAATGCAGTTTTATTTATATTATTTTCTCTAACTTTTTTTGATATATCAGAAAGATTTCCTCTAAGTATTTTTTCATCTGGCCAAGTAGCTTTATAAACTACAGCAACTGGTGTATCTTTTTCATATCCACCTTCTATTAATCTTTCAACTACTTTTTCTATCTCTTGAACAGATAAAAATATGACCATTGAAGTTTGATGTTTTGCAAATTCTTGTATTGATTCTTTTTCTGGTACTGGAGTTCTTCCTTCCATTCTAGTTATAATTACACTTTGAGATATTTCTGGAACAGTATACTCAACACCAATTGCAGAAGATGCTCCTAAAAAAGAACTTACTCCAGGAGTACAGTCAAATTTTGCATCTATTTTATTTAACTCTTCTACCTGTTCTCTTATTGAACCATATATAGAAAAATCTCCTGTCTGAAGTCTCACAACTTCCTTATTTTCTTTAATTCCTCTTTTCATAACATCTATTATTTCTTCTAAATCCATTACTGCACTATTAAATATTTCGCAATCTTCTTTGCAATAATCCAGTAGCTCTGGATTTACAAGAGAACCCGCATATATAACAATATCTGCATTTTTTAAAAGTTTATAACCTTTTAAAGTTATAAGTTCTTTATCTCCAGGCCCAGCTCCAACAAAATGTACTTTACTCATTTTTAAGCCTCCATATTCTATTTATTTTTTTGCTGATATTAAAAATATTGGATTTTGTGGTTTAAAATACTCTCCACTTCCCAATTTTTCTAATTTTGATATAGAAATCATACTTACATCTATATCTTTAAAACCTTTATTTTTAAAAATTTCAAGTGCTTTATAGAATGTATCCATTATTATAAAATTAGCACATACTTTACCATCTTTATTTAAAATTTCATATACCCAATCCATTATTTCTTCTAATTTTTTTCCTGTACCTCCAATAAAAATAGCATCAAATTTTTCATCTATTTCAAAAGGAGCATATTGTTCTATTATTTTAATATTTTCAATAGAAAATTTATTTTTATTAGCTTCAATTAAATCTATTGCATGATTATGTCTTTCTACAGCAGTTACTTCTAAACTAGGATTTTTTAAAGCTGCTTCTATACTTATACTTCCTGTACCTGCACCAATATCCATAAATTTTTTAGCATTTTCTATATCTAACTTGGATAATGCAATCGACCTTACTTCTTCCTTTGTTATTGGTACTTTTCCAATTATAAAATCACTATTTTTCATCTACTATCACCACTATATTCATATCATATTTTTCAACTTTTAAAATGTCTTTTGGTTTTCCAATTGTAATTTTCTCAGATTCATATGAAAGATTTTCTCCTACAAATATAATCTTCCTTAAATCTCTTTTTATTATTTCCTGGGCAATTTCTCTCGGTCCTATTTTAGAATCTGTAACCATACATACTTTTTTATGAGATAATAAATAATCAAAATCTGGTTCTCTTCCATGGCTACTAGTCATATATAAATCATTCATATCCATTTTTATTCTTGCAAACATATACTGCATAGAACTTATTCCTGGAAAAATTTTTAAATTTTCCTTATCTGTATTTTTCGATAAATATTTACCTATTCCATATACAGATGGATCTCCTGATGCGATTACAGATATATTTTTATCAGTATTTTGATTTATATAATCTTTTATCTGTACCAAATTAGAACCCAAAATTATTTTTTCTCCTTTGAAATTTTTAAATATTTCTAAATTTCTTTTTCCACCAATTAATACTTCCGATTCATCTATTATTTTTTTACCAATTTCTGTAATATACCCTTTATTACCTGGACCGATACCGATTACATTTAACATTTTCTCCTCCCGATATTTTAGATATATTTCTCTTTAAAACTACTAAGCATATCATCTGCATTCTCACTCTTTCCAAGAAGAGTTTTATCCATTTTAAAAATATATACTCCTATTTCTATTTCTTCATTCACATGCATTTGAGCTCTTTTCCTACATTTTTCACATATTATATCATAAACTTTATTAAATCCATTTTCATCTATTATATCTACTGCTTCTTCTGTAGTTAAACATTCATCTATTTTTTTTATTAAATCTAAATCAGCTCCCAACAGAGCTAAATTTGCTATTAATATTTCGCTTCTAGCATCTGCAACTTTACTATGAGTGTTAAAAATTCCTGCAGATAATTTTATAAATTTTCCTATATGTCCAGCTAATAAAATTTTTTTAAATCCCATTCTTTTTGCTTCCATCAACATATATCCTATAAAATTACTTGTTCTTACAGTAAAATTATTTTTACCTATTTTTTCATCTATAAAACTCTCACCATGATTTCCTGGAACTAAAATTATACTATCCATTCCAAGTTCCTTTTTCATATTTAGTTCTATAGATAATGATTTTTTCCATCCATCATCACTCATTGGTTCTACTATTCCACTTGTTCCTATAACAGAAATTCCTCCTATTATACCAAGTCTTGGATTAAAAGTTTTTTTAGAAACTTCTTCTCCTTCAGGAATAAATATAGTTATTTTTATTACTTTCTTTCTATTTAGGTCTAAGCTATTTTCTTCTATATATAATTTATTGAAGTCTTTATATACATTTATTATTGATTCTACTTCTTTTTTAATCATTTTCTGTGGAACTGGATTTATAGCTGGTCTTCCTGGATTTACACTAAGTCCTTTTTTTGTTATAATCCCTATTCCTTCTCCTGCAAATACAAAAAATTTTTCTTCTCCAAAAGAAAAAACTTCTTTTTTAATATCTTTTAAATTTTTTATATCATATTCACTTTTATCTATTTCGTTTTCATAAACAAAACTTGCTTTTGCAAATATTTTTATTCCATTTGTCGCATCTATATCATCGCCACCATCTTTTTCAACAGCACACATTGCATAGTCTTTTTTTATTTCAGAAAATACTAATGGTACAGATAGATATATCCCCTTAGGCGTATCTATATTTACAGTTTCTATCTTTTCTTTACTCAAAAGCATATATACTGCTGCCTTTGCTGCTGCAGTTGCACAAGAACCAGTTGTATAACCTCTTCTATATTTTTTCCCATCTATATATACAAAATCTTCCATCTTATCTCTCTATATTGTAAAGTATCGCATTTATTATAGCTGCTGCTAAATTACTTCCACCTTTTCTACCTTCTGAAAGTATATATGGTATATCTGTTTTTGATAGCTTTTCTTTAGATTCAGCTGCACCTACAAAACCAACTGGTACTCCAATGACTGCATCTACTTCAAGTTTCCCATCTTCAACCATTTCTATAACTTTAAATAAGGCTGTCGGTGCATTTCCCAATACAAAAATTTTTCTACCTTTATCTTCAGCTGCTATTTCAACTGCTGCCATAGATCTAGTTATCCCCTGTTCTTTTGCCTTTAATATTGTTTTTTCATCTGCAACTAAACATTTATACTTACATCCTAATTTATCCAATTTTCTTTTATTAATACCGCTTAATGCCATTGTCGTATCAGTATATATACTAGCTTTATTTTCTAATGCATCTTTTATTATTTCAGCTGCATTCTCAGATATTTTTAAAATATCCAAATAGTCAAAATCTGCTGTAGTATGTATTGCTCTTTTTATTATTTTTTCTTCTATTTCACTTTTAAACTTATAATTCGGTCTTATTTCATCTATTATACTTTGTATAATTTCAAAACTTCTATCCTCTATTTTCATAGGATTTTTAATATATTCCAAAAAAATCGCTCCTTTTTAATTTATTTATACCTTATTCCACCTTTTATAATATCTAATGTGTACATATTAGAGTATACTTTATCTACTTCTCTTTTCTTTAATTCAGAAATAATCTCTGTACAGTCAAAATCTTTATCTAGTAATATTCCCACTATAGTTCCACTATGTGCTACATTTACTCCGAATCCTCCAAATTTATCAGAAACATCTATAATCTCTTTTAAATATTCTTTTTTGCAAATATTTTCGTTTGCAAGACTACTTGCTGTACAAGCTCTTCCTATCATATTTCTATCATTTTCTGTAAATCCTTTTTTTAACATCTTAAAAGCATTTTCTATTATTTCTCTATTTTTCATTTTTGCTTCTCTATACATTCTATTTTTTCTAAGATCTACAGTATTTAAATATTTATTTGGTTCAAGAAGTAAAACTTTCATATTATCTACATACCCAAGTTTTTCTTTTACCTTACCTTTTACTGGATTAAAAATTACATTTTCTTCCATAAAAACAGAATCAGTAGGCTCTATTGAAGCTGCTATTTCTGCTATTTCATCACATGTCATTTCTTCTCCTATAAAATTTAATGCAGCTCCTATTGCAGCTCCTATATCTGCTGTTGAACTTCCCATACCTTTACTAACAGGCACTTCACTTATTATTTTTACAGAAATATTATTTAATGTTTCCAAAGGTATATCATACTTTTCAAAAACTTTTTTAATAGCTAATCTAGACTTTTTAACATTTCTTATATATATTTTTTTATCTGTTCCTTTTACTCTTTCTGTTAAATCTTCTTCTTCTCCATCTTTTCTTTCTTCAAGGTAAACTTCAGAAAAAAGATTTACAGCATATGAACAAAGGTACTCTTCATTACCTATCATTCCCTGCACAAATTCACCACATGAAGCAGGACATTTTGCGTAACCTTTCATTCTATTCACCCAATACAGATTTTATAGCATCTATCAATAAAATATTATCTTTATGATTTTTTATAGCAACTCTTGCAAATCTGTCGTCTAGTCCTATAAAATTAGATGCATCTCTAATCAAAATACCTGCCCTTTTTAATAAATTTTTTTTTATTTCCAAAACTCTTTTATCTTCAAATTTTAAAAGAATAAAATTAGAATTGGAATCAAATACTTTTATTCCTTCTATCTTTTTTAATTCATTTATAAAAAACTTTCTTTCTTTAAAAAAATATTCCTTACTTTTTTTTATATATTCCCTATCAGAAAAAATAAACTCTGTAGCAGCATCTGCAAAAGAATTTATAGTCCATGGCTCTTTTTCTTCATACATCTTATTTAATAAATCTAAATTAGATGTAACTCCATATCCAAGTCTTATTCCTGGGATTCCGAAAAATTTTGTAATTGCTCTTATTATAAATAAATTTTTATTGTTTTCTATTTCATAAATTAAACTTCTCTCTTTTTCATCTTCTGCAAATTCTATAAATGTTTCATCTACAATTAGAAGTTTATTCTTCTTTTTTGCAAACTCTAGAAGTTTATCTATATTTCTTAATTTCCCATCTGGATTATTAGGATTACATATGAAAATACTATCAAATTCATTTGATTTTTTTTCTATTTCCTCTAAATTTAATTCAAATTCTTCATTATAATTCATTGTAAAATCTATTATTTTAATTCCTGCTATTTGAGCACTTTTTCTATATTCTGAAAAAGTAGGATTTATTATAGCTAATCTTTTTCCTATCTTTCTCATAAGAAGATATATTATCTCTGTTGCTCCATTTCCGGGAATTATATATTCTTCTTTACACTCTATATATTCAGATATATTTCTTTTTAAATTTGTATAATTTATATCTGGATACTTTTTTAAATTTTTATATCCAAGTTCAATAATTTTATCCATACAATTAACTTCAAAAGGATTTATATTTGAACTAAAGTCTATTATATTTTCTGGGTCAATTTCATATAATTTTGCTTCTGAATTAATATCTGCACCATGAATAGGATTTTTATAATATTTTTCTTCCAATCCAAATCCTCCTAATTTAATGTTATTCTATTATATCATAATGACAAATAATACTGTTAAAACTGCAAGTGAAATTGCAGATGTCACATACATAAGCTTATTCATTCTAACTATATCTAAATTTTCAAGTTCCCTATTTTTATCACCTATTGTAGGTTTGTAAACTTCTTTTCCAAAATATACATTTGTTCCTCCTAATTGTACTCCAAGTGCTCCAGCTGCTGCACCTTCTGCATATGCACAGTTAGGACTTTTATGATTTTTTCTATCTCTTATAGCTATTTTTAATGCTTTAAATCCATTCATCCCACATAAAAAAGATGCTATTGACATAAATATAGCTGTCAGTCTTGCTGGTATAAAGTTTGCTATATCATCTACTTTTGCTGAAAAACATCCTAAATTTAAATATTTTTCATTTTTGTATCCTACCATAGAATCTAAAGTATTTATAGCTTTATATGCCATTGCTCCTGGAGCACCAAATAAAAAACCAAATAGCATAGGAGAAACTATTCCATCTACTGTATTTTCAGCTACAGTTTCGACAGTAGCCCTTATTATTTCTGTCTGACTTAAATTTGTAGTATCTCTTCCAACTATATAGGATAACTGTTTTCTAGATTTTTCAATATCCCCTGTCAAAAGAACATTATATATTTTTACAGCTTCATCTTTTAAACATTTTGTTGATAGAGTTGTGTATATTATGAATGAACTAATAGCTATTTTTAAATAATTATTAAAACTAAAAATTTTAATAATTAAATATGTTGTTAAAAAAGTAATTCCAACTGTTACAATCCACAAAAATACTCCCCAATATTTCAATGATTCTTCTGTTTTTGCTCTTTTTCTTATAAATTTTTCAGTATTACTTATTAATTTACCTATAAATCTTACTGGATGTGGAAACCAATACGGATCTCCAAATATTAAATCAAGTATATATCCTATAATCATGATAATCACAGAACTAACTGTATATCCTAAAAAAATAAAAGCTATACTTCCTGTACTTTGAGGTAAAAATAAACTATTATCAAACACTATTAAATTTCCTTTCTAACTTTAATACAATTTTGTAAAATATTTTCTATACAGTCTAGATTATTATAAAAATGAGTATGAAGATATGTAGCTAAAGTATTTTTTTTACTATATCCTCCGACCCATTCATCTATAACTTCTTTATCTCTTATTTTTTTCATTTTATATGCACAATTTTCTTCACTTTTAAATATAGAATGATGAAACTCATGTCCTTTTATAAAATCTCCTTTTTTTGAAATAACAGTATCATAAAGTGCTTCACCTTCACAATATCCAAACCTTTTAAGTTTTGGAGTCATTTCACTTTCTCCATCAAAGACTCCTACCATATCTCTTTTTTCTCCATTTTTATCTATGATAGATTTTCCAAGATACATAAGTCCTCCACATTCTGCATATATAGGTATATTTTTTTCATATAATCCAAAAATATTTTCTCTAATTTTTTTATTATTCTCTAATTCTTTTGCAAATATTTCAGGGAATCCACCGCCTATATATACAAAATCTGAATCTGGAACACTTTCATCATTTAGTGGACTAAAGTATTTTATTTCTATTCCAAGCTTCTCAAAAATTTCTATATTCTCTCTATAATAAAAATTAAAAGCTTTATCATATGCTATTGATACTTTTCTTCCTTTTGCAAGAGAGTATAAATTTCTTTTTTTCAGTTCTTCTTCTAAATTGAATTTGCTTTCTATATCTTCACTTTCTGATAATTTAATAATTCTATCTATATCAATATATTTTTCTATTTCTTCTGCTAGAGAAGAAAATTTTTCAGATAACTTTTCAACTTCATCCATAGGTATAAGACCTAGATGTCTTGATTCAAGAGCAAATTTCTCATTTGGCGGGAAATAACCCAAAACTTCTATATTACAGTATTTTTTTATAGATTCTTTTATTATTTTAAAATGACTTTCTGTTCTTACATTATTAGCAATAACTCCTATTATATTTACATCCTTGTCTAAATTTAAATAACCTAATACAGTTGCTGCTGAAGATGCTGCCATTGCTTTTCCGTTGATAACTAATATTACTGGTGTTTTTGTTATTTTTGATGTATATGAACTACTACAATTGTTTATATCTATACCAAATCCATCGTAAAGTCCCATAACACCTTCTATAACAGAAATATCTGCATCACAAGACGCTGTTTTTACTATACTTTTTATCTTTTCATCATCTAACATATATGAATCTAAATTTCTAGATTCTCTCCCTGTTATAAATGTATGGAAAGATGGATCTATATAATCTGGACCTATTTTATATGGCTGTACTTTTAAATTTCTTTTTGTCAAAGCCCGCATAATTCCCAATGAAATTGTAGTTTTTCCAACACCACTAGAAGTTCCAGCTATCATAATTTTCTTCATTTATTTAATCTCCAATCCACAAATTTTATATATTTTTTCAATATCTAAATTTTCTCTAAGCAAATCTGCTAATTTATCATATTCTTTCATTTTAAATTCTTTAAATGATTTTACTTCACTTTTTACCGGTTCAAGCCCCTTTTTTTCTCTAATTGTATTTAATAAAGTTCTAGTAAAATCTATTTCATCAAAAACTCCATGAATATATGTACCAAATACATTACCCTCTTTATTTACACATCCTATAATACATTTTTTTTCATCTGCTTCCTCTTTATATAAATTTTCATAATCATCGCTATATGTAATTCCCATATGTATTTCGTATCCTTTTACATATTTATTTGATACATCTTTTAAATATCCATTCATATTTGAAGCAATGAATTTCTCTGTTTGGACAGTTCTTTTTTGGTCTATAAATTCAGTTTCTATATTTAAAAGTCCTAATCCATCTACTTCTAAAATATCACTTTCTATACCATCATTATCTATTATTTTTTTACCCATCATTTGATATCCTCCACAGATACCAACTATTAACTTTCCTCTTCTATTAAATTCTTTTATCTGTTCATCTAATCCTGATTCTTTTATATATTCTAAGTCTTTTATAGTATTTTTACTTCCAGGAATTATTATCATATCTGGATTTCCTATAGATTCCCCAAAATCAATATATCTTAAATTTACATCGTTTTGCGTTTCAAATATATTAAAATCTGTAAAATTAGACATATGTGGTGTTCTTATTACTTCTATATTAATATCATTTTTAATAGATTTTTTCTTGAATCTATTTGTCACACTATCTTCATCTTCAATTTTTATATCTGAATAAGGAACAACTCCTAATACCGGAATTTTTATAATATCTTCTAACATTTTTACACCATCAGAAAAATATTCTTTTTTCCCTCTAAATTTATTTATTATTACACCTTTAACTCTTTTTCTTTCCTTTTCATCAAGAAGTGATAATGTTCCAACAATAGATGCAAATACTCCTCCTCTATCTATATCAGAAACTAAAATAACTGGAGAATCTGCAATTTCTGCCATTCCCATATTAGAAATATCTCTTTCTTTTAAATTTATTTCTGCACAACTTCCTGCACCTTCCATAACTATTACATCGTATTCATTTTCTAAATCCAAAAATGTTTCTTTTAATACATCTATAAGTTTTAGTTTGTACTCATTATATTCTGAAGAGTGCATTTTACCAACTAATTTTCCTCTTACTATAACTTGACTAATATGATTTCCACATGGTTTTAATAATATAGGGTTCATATCTGCTTTTGGTGAAATTCCAGCAGCTTCAGCTTGAAAAACTTGTGCTCTTCCCATTTCAAGACCTTCATCTGTTATATATGAATTTAGAGCCATATTTTGAGGTTTAAATGGAGCTACTTTATATCCATCTTGAGCAAAAATTCTACATATTCCTGCTGATATTATACTTTTACCTACATTAGATGCTGTTCCTTGAAACATTACTTTCCCTTTCATAAATCTTTTCCTTTCCTATATCGTTTATAAAATTCCAATTTATATTATACTATTAATATGGATAATTATTATCTTTTTTAACTAATTTGATATTTATTTATATATTTTTATGCTATAATTAATAAAATTAATTTGTGGAGGCAAAATATGAATTTTAAAAAAATATTAATACTATTTATAATTATAATATCTACTTCTCTTTTAGTTTTAGGTTGTTCAAATAAATCAAATAACAACTCAATATCTACTTTTAATTCTGTTGTAAACAAAGTAGATATAAAAAATAATAGACTATATGTATCTCCACTCGATAAAGAAATAAATTTAAACGATTCTATATACATAGATTGTTCTGATACAGATTTAATCTATGCTGAATTTGCAACTGATAACTTTAAAATTTTAACTTTGAAAGATTTTTCTATTGGTGATGAAATTTTAGTATATGCAAATTTAAATGATATAAATAAAAACACAAAATCATTAAAAGCAACTGAGATACAGCTTATGACACAAAAATTTAATTCTTCTAATAAGAAAAATATGATTGTAAAAGGAAATATTGAGTCTGTAAATGAAAATAAAATTTCTATAAAATATACTACAGAAGATGAAACTAGTATTTTCTTTGATGTTTTGGGAAATGTAGATTGTTCTGATGCTTATATTGTTTGTATCAATGGAGAAAAATCATTTGATACAGATATTTCAAAATTAAAAATTGGTGATTCTGTTGGTATTGATGTTGATATCGATAAAAATATTAATCCTAAAGATTTAGTGCCAAATAGAATAATAGTTTATAATGATGTTTCTGATAGATAATAAAAAAGCT
>NZ_JARIBH010000057.1 GCF_029264495.1 Peptacetobacter sp. | reverse complement strand
AAAAAAGCCACGTATATTAATACGCAGCTTTTCTAATTCACTAAAATTTTCTAAAATAATACTATCTAATATTTAATGCTTCACTCATAACGCATCTTCTTATTCTACAGAATGACTTAGCAGAAGTTATACCTTCTCCTGTTGGTCCTGCTATTGTAAATGTAGTATGACCTTCTCCACCAACACCTATTCCTGCATATGAAGGAGCATTTTTTACAAATATAGTAGCTTCTAATTTCTTAGCCATTTTTGTAAGTTTATCTACATTTTTAGAATGCATTATAGCTGTATGTCTATTTCCAGCTTCTGCTTCATATGCCCAATCTATAGCAGTATCTACATCTGATACACTTACTATAGGAAGTATTGGCATTAACATTTCTTCTGTAACTAGGTGATGATTTTTATTTGTTCTAGCTATTATAAGTTTTATATCATCTCCTACAGTTATTCCTATCTGAGCAAGAAGTTCTTTAGCTGATTTTCCAACTAATGCTGGATTTGGTTTTCCATTTTCTTTTGAAACAGCTTTATCTAACTGATCTATGACTTCTGGAGAAGTTATTTCATATGCTCCATTTTTCTTCATATGATATACTAACTGATCTACTATAGAATCTACTGCAAAAACTTCTTTTTCTGCTATACAAGGAACATTGTTGTCAAAACTAGCTCCTGATACTATATCTTTTGCAGCTTTTTCTATATCTGCTGTTTCATCAACTACTACTGGAGGATTTCCAGCACCTGCTCCTATAGCTTTTTTACCCGCAGATAATACCTGTTTTACTATTGCTGGTCCACCAGTTGCAACTAATAGTCTTACTTTTGGACTGTTCATCATTATCTGAGTATTTTCTATTGATGGTTCTTTTACCATTGTTATTAAGTTTCTTGGAGCTCCAGCTTCTTCTAGTGCTTTATTCATCATTTTTATAAGTTTTATAGAAACTTTTTTAGCTCTTGGATGTGGACTAAATACTACTGTATTTCCTCCAGCTATCATAGATATTGAATTGTTTATTAATGTTTCTGTAGGGTTAGTAGTTGGTGTTATAGAACCTATAACTCCAAATGGACAATATTCTTCTATTGTAAGTCCATCTTCACCTGTTATCGCTCTTGTTTTTAAATCTTCTGTACCTGGAGTGTTTTCAGCAGCTACTCTATTTTTTATTATTTTATCTTCTACTCTACCTATTTTTGTTTCTTCAACTGCATCTTGAGATATCATTTCTAGATTTTCTTTTTTTAGAACTTCTGCTCTTATAGCATCTACAAATTTATCTCTTTGCTGAACTGAGCATTCAAAAAGTTCTCTTTGTGCTTTTTCACTTGCATCTATAGCTTCTGCCATGCTGTCAAATACTCCATATTCGTATTCATTAGTAGAAACTTCTATTCCTTCTGTTTTTATTTCATCAAGTACCTGTTTTATCATTTCTTGTATTAAATCTAATTCCATTTTATTTCCTCCATTACTTACAGTTAAGTGCTATTCCATATGGTGTTACTAAAAGTGCTTTTTCAGCTTTTATACATTCAACACCTGTTACTTTATTAAAAGTTTCTTCAAATTCATCAAATAAACTTGCTCCTCCAACAACATAAACCGTATCTGTTGGATGATTTTCTAAAAATCCTTTTACTATAGTAGACATTTTTTCTACAACTGGTTTTACAATTGCAAAAATATCTGATTGATGTTTTTTATCTTTTTTCATTATTTCTGCTTCAGCTTTATTTACACCATAATGTCCTGCTACAGCAAGAGTCATGTGAGTACCACCTGTTGGCTCATCTGCTGTATAAATCACTTCTTTGTTTTCTAAGACGCTGATACCAGTTGTACCACCACCTATATCGACTACTGCTCCATTTTCTATTCCTATTACTGTGGCTGCTGCTGTTGGTTCGTCTACTACATTTGTTACTTCAAAGCCAGCACCTTCTACTACACTGACTATTCCTTTAGCATTTTTAACAAGTATTCCTGGTGGTATCGCAGTAGCCGCATTGATAAGTTCAACACCGAGTTGATTTTCTAGTTCTGCTTTCATTTTTTTTAGATTTTGTATAGCTCCAACATAGTCAACTACTATTCCATCTCTTACAACTTTTGATTCATTGACTATTCCAGCTACTGGTTTTCCATCTGCATCTACAACTGCAACAACTATATTAGCAGTTCCAAGATCTACTCCACATCTAAGAGGAGATTTATATTCAACTTTTTTTGGCGACTTTATCAATTCATCTAATTCATCAAGAATACTGTTTTTATACATAACTACCTCCAGTAAATTTATTTTTTAAGTATTGCTATATCATTATTTTTTATTAAAGCAGAGTTTGCTTCGTCCATATCTAAATGCATTTCTAATTTATATTTATCAGATACTCTAACTAAAACATTAGAAAGTGTCGCTTTTCTTGGGCCAAAAAGTTGTACATCTACTAACTGTCCATCTTTTACACCCATTCTTTTTGCATCTTCATTTGTCATATGTATATGTCTTAATGCAACTATAGTCCCATTTTCTAATTTAACTGATCCCTCTGGACCTATTATTTCTATTCCAGGAGTTCCATCTAATTGTCCAGATTCTTTTATCATAGGTTTTACACCTAATCTAAATGAGTCTGTAACAGATATTTCTACCTGAGATTTATCTCTAAATGGACCTAGTATTCTAACTTTTTTAAATTCTCCTTTAGGCCCTCTTATTGTTACAGTTTCATTTGCTGCAAACTGATCGGGCTGTTTCAAATCCACTTTTTTGGTAAGAACTGTATTTTTACCAAAGAGAATTTCATAGTGCTCTCTTGACAGATGAACATGTCTATTTGAAACACCGATTGGGATTTTATATGCTTCTACATCATTTAATTTTTCTACTACTTTTTTACATATTAAACTTATTAATTCTTCTTGTTTCATAATATCCCTCGTTTTCATTGTATTTTTCGAACATTTTTTATCTGTCCAATTCAGAATATTTCGTCTATTTTATTTTTTGAATTTTTATTTACCAGCTAAAACTAGAATATCAGATTTATTAATGCTACTGATATCATTATTACTGTGGCTGGTGGATCTATATATGTATCTGCATTTGTATTTATTATATTTCCAGCAAAATGCCAAGCAACTGCATTTATTGCACCTACTAAAACAGCAACAAGTATATTCCCTGATAATACATAAGCTAATGCAGCTGGGAATGATATATGATGAGTTATAGGTATATCGAATCCAGTTTGAAGGAATATAAGTGATGCTGCACTAATTCCAAAACATACTACTGGATAAGATGCCATAGCTTCTTTTGATATTCCTAAGGTATTCATTATATATCCTGCTCCACCAATTGCCAAACCAAAAGCAGCTCCTAATACCATATCCACAAGTACACCAGATTCTTTTTTAGGAATCCAATCTCTTTTTTCTTTTAATGAACCTATAGGACCACTTTTACCTATTATTAATCTACACACCATTAATGTACAAAATACTGACGCTCCTGGAGCATCTGTCTGTAAAAATGATAGCTTAGTTGTAAATAATGTGTAGAATAAAAATCCAACTATAGCAAATAATCCCCCTGAAAGAATTGTTGGTAGATCTTTAGTTTTATAAAGAGGTGTTAAAACATCTCCTGAAGATTCTATTTTTTTTCTTTTAAGTGCTGCTACAGCAGTTGCAGCTGCAGCTCCTGTAAATGCAATATGTGGTCCCCAAAATACTCCAAATGTTATATTCCCAACTGTTAATTCTGGAATTCCTGCCATAGCAACTATTCCTCCTCCTATAGCAAGAATCCCTGTTATAATAAATGCTGGAATAGCTCCAAAAGCTGCTCCTATTATTCCTCCACCAAAGGCTGCACATAATAAAGTTAAGTCCATTTTTATCTCCTTATTTAGCGACTATGAACTATTTACATATTTCTATATTCTGAAACGGTAAGTCCCTCATACTTTTTAAAGACCTTACAAAAGTAGCTAAATTCATTGTATCCGACATCAAAAGATATTTCTGCACCACTTTTGCCAGTCATACATAAGTATTCTTTTGCCATATTTATTTTTTTAAGATGTATATAATTCATTATTGTCGTATTTAATTCTTTTTTAAATATCCTACTTAAGTAACCTTGGCTTATATTACAGTCTCTGACTATGTCTTTTAAAGAAATATCTTCTCCTATTTTTTCATCAATATATCTAAATACATCTTTTAAAATAGCATATCTATTTGAACTTATTTCCATAAATATATAATCCATTAGCCTAAACATCCATATAGATAAAACTTTTTTATCCGATAAAGCTTTATCTGATACAGGAAATTTTTTATATATAACATCCATAGATTGTACTTTTTCTGGAAAAACAGAAAGAAAAACCTTACTATAAACCTCTTTTAAAACTTCCTTTATTTCTTGACCTTCACTTATTTCAAATATATCATTTGTGAAATCACTTATTTTATCATGGAGTTTTATAAAATCTCTTTCACTTATAGCATTAAAAATTTTGGTAGAAAGTTTACTTTCTTTTTCATATTTATTATCTTTGTAACTATATAAAATCTCTTTTATCAAATTAGGATCTGCCGGCTTTACAACATATTGTTTTATTTTGCTATTTATAGCAGATTGTGCCATTTCAAAATTGTGGTAGCTGCTGACAATATATATATCGACTTTTGGATTTATAGAAAGGATTTCCTTTGTTGCATCGATACCATTCATAATTGGCATCATTATATCCATAAAAACTATATCTATATTGTTATTTTTGCAAATATCAACAGCTTCTTTTCCATTTTTAGCTATATAGTCTACTTCAAATCCTTCTACTGATGAAATCATTTTCTCCATAGCCATTCTCATTAATTTATCATCATCTACTACAAGTATTTTATACATAATCAAAACCTTCATCAAAGTTTATAGGATACTTAATGTATACCTTACTTCCTTTTCCTTTGATCCTTTCAGTATTTATTCTGTAATCTGTTCCAAATGTATCGATCATAAACTTTTGTGCATCAACTAAAGATTGTATTATCTCATTTCCTTCATGATTTTCACCATACATTTCATAAGCCTTTTCTAATTCTGTTATAGCTTTACCTGTTCCATTGTCTGATATGATAATTTCTATATCATTATCAACTTTTACTATCTTAACATCTATTAAAAGACCTATATCTTCTGTATTCAATGTATAATATATGCTTGCGTATACAAATGGTAGTATCAAAGAATACGGAATCTTTATATCTAAAACATCCTTTTCAAAATTTATATTATAATCTAATCTATCAGAATATCTAATTCTATTAAGCTCTATAAATTTTTCAACTTTTTTAATCTCATTCCTAATAGTATTATCTTTTTCTACATCTTTTGTAGATTCAATACATTCTAAATATTTCATTATAGCTCCATTTGTTTTTGAGGCATCTTCTATCACAGCAAGATTTGATATCATATTGAATATATTTCTCATAAAGAATAAATTTTCATTTCTTTTTAAATTGTTAACCTTTTCTTTAAGGGAATTATTTTGGTATTCAAGTCTTTTTAATTTATCTTCTAATTCACTAATTCTATTTAGATTTTTTTTCTGATTATGCCCAGAAATAAGTTCCTGTTTAGTTAGTTGATTTACTATAAGTTCTACAAGTTTTGCTATAGAAACAATTTCTTTATATGAGTATTCTTTTAAATCTGTAATATCAACATCTTTTACTTTATCTGCTCTTATTTCTGTATCGGGTATATTAGCTCCACCAGGAATCATATTTTTACTAAGTCTCATAACAGAATCTGGTGCATCTATACATTTTACCTGTCCACCTATAAATCCACCTAAATATTTATCATTTATTATTATAGGTATTGCAACTTCTAATAATCCACATGGGCAAAAATATATGCTTGTTTGCTTTGTTGTAGCTGCTATTATAGATCCAGACGCATCTGATAATTTACAAAGTGTCCGTCTATTTTTGTCTGTTCTCATCTTTCTACAAAAATTTGAAAATTTTGTGGGTTCTGATACAGGTTCCCCCCTATAATCAACTGTCACAAATGCAAGACCTGTAACATCAGAAATTATTCTCTGAATTTCATCTAAATTCTTTTTCCCAAATATAGATATAATATCAAAATTATCCTTGCCTTCAAGATATTTTTCGTTTATTGAAATATTGAAAGATTTACTATTAGTAGTCATCTTAATTCTCCTTTTTTAAATCATATAAAATAATTAATACAAAAAATTAATTAATTACTTATTTTTGATTTAATTTTTATTTATTTATACATATTATAACTTAATAGATTTTTTCTAATATTTCAAGTATATCTTTATCTTTAATATTTTTTGGATTACCTACCAAACATCTGTCTTTAGTAGCATTTGCCATCATTATATATTTTTCAAGTTCCCATTTACTTAAATCTATATTATCTATTTTAGATATACGATCAGGTAAATTCATATTAGACATTATAGTTTTTATAAATAACTTTAATTTATAGATAGCATTTGCATCACAATCATTTTTATCTGACAATCCGATTTTTTTTGAATATTCAACGTATTTTTCTTTTACATTTAAATCTTTGGAATTAAAATCTATAACCTCGCAAAGTAATATAGCATTTGCAAGTCCATGTGCTATATGGTACATTCCTCCAAGCTGATGAGCTATTGAATGATTTACTCCAAGACCTGCTACATTAAAAGCATTTCCTGCTAGATTAGATGCCATATGCATTTTTTCTTTTGCTAATTTATCATTTGCATCTGTATATGCTTTTAATAGATATTTAACTACTAATTCTCCTGATTTTTCAGCTAAAGCATCCGAATAATCATTTGCTCCTTTTGCTACATATGCCTCTAGAGCATGTGTGAATACATCCATTCCTGTATTTGCTACAATGGATGCTGGTAGAGATTCAGTAGTTTTAGGATCTAATATAGCTATTGTCGGTAGTATTTCATTTGATACCAAAGCATGTTTTATACTACTTTGTTCATCTGTCACTACTGCTACGTTTGTAACTTCAGAACCTGTACCACTAGTAGTTGGAATTGCTATAAATTCTAAATCTTTTTTTAGTTTACCAGCTTCTTTTAAAAAATATATAGTTCCTTTAGCTGTATCTATTGCAGAACCACCACCAAATCCGATTATATAATCTGCATTTATTTTTATCATTTTTGCCATAGCTTTTGACACTACACTAAGTGGTGGATCTGGTTTGACTTCATCAAATACTACTATTGTATTTGAATTATCTAAATTGTCGAGAACCATATTTATCATTTTGTTTTTAACTAAAAATCCATCTGATATAACAAGTATTTTAGAATTTTTAATTTTATTTAAAGATTCTATTGAATTTTCACCAGAATAAATTTTAGTTGTTTGACTAATTATATTCATATTTATTCCTCAATTCCCGCAATATATTTATACTATTGTCAATGTATCTACTGTTACACATCTTCTTTTCCTTGAAAAATCTCTAGCTGTAACAGCTCCTTCTCCTGTTATATTAGCTATAGTAAAACTAGTTCCTCCTACTCCACATATTCCTATTCCATCAAGTGAGCATCCATTTTTTATAAATATACTAGTTTTTAATTTTCTTTCTGCTATTCTAAGTCTATCCATTCTATTTGAATGTATTCCAGATGTATGTCTATGTCCCTGTTCAACCTCTACTGCAATTTCAAGTGCTTCATCAAAATCTTTTGCTCTAACTATACTTACTATAGGCATTAACATTTCTTCTGTAACAAAAGGATGAATCTTCACAGTTTCAACTGCTATTAATTTATAATCCTTATCTACTTTTATTCCAGCCTCTTTAAGTATAATATTTGCATCTTTTCCACCATATAATTTATTTGGCTTCATATCTTCTGTAAGTAAAAGTTTTGATAATTTAAGCATATCGGATATACTCTTTACATAAAAAACTCCATTTTTTTTCAGCTCTATTTCTAATTTTTCACAAACTTCATCTACTACTACAATATTTTTTTCTGTTATGCACATTATATTATTATCAAAAGATGCTCCTCTTGATATGCAATCTGCTGCTCTTTTTATATCTGCCGTTTCATCTACTATAAATGTAGGGTTTGCGGGACCAGCAGCAATAACTTTTTTACCACAAGATATAGCACTTCTAGCATTATCAGAACCACCTGTAGAAACTACTAAATCTACATCTGGATGATTCATTATTTCTTTTATATATGCTAATTTACATTCATCTAATGTAACTACAACATTATCAATTCCTGTCAAATTTGATATTATAGTGTTTATTATATCTGTCAAAAATTTAGATACCATCATTGCCCTTGGATGTGGACAATTTATAACAGTATTTCCAGCAGCTAAAAGACCTATTATATTATTTATCATGGTTTCGCATGGATTAGTACTCGGTTGTATTGCACAAGCTATACCGTATGGAGTATATTCAAATAGAGTAAATCCTCCATCTCCATGTCTTATTTCACTCATCAAAATTTCTGTACCTGGAGTTTCTTCTATAGCTAATTTTATTTTTAATTTCTTGTCTTCTAAATTTCCCATACAGGTTTCTTTCAGTGACATTTCTGCAAGCAAGTCAATATAATCTACAAGTTTTTTTCTTAATTCTCTTATTACTTCTTCTTTATCTCTCAAACTTAGTTTAGAGTATAGATTAAAGGAGCTTGTTGCAGCGTATATCGCATCATTTACGTTAGAAAATACTCCTTTTTGATTTTTCATAATATCTCCTTTATCTGACTACATCATCAATTATTCCGATTATTGCCAAATCTATAGTCGATCTTTTTCTTTCTTCTTCTACTCTTACAGAGGATCCTGATCCAACTAACACATACTCGCCTATTCCAGCTCCAACAAAATCTGCAGCAACCTCTTCTTGTCCATCATTTTCTAGAGATGAATTTACAGGTTGTACTATCATTAATTTAGAACCTAGTAGAGTATCATTTTTCTTTGTTGCAACTACATTTCCAACTACTTTTGCTATATACATCAGAAACCTCCTATTTAGCTATTTATTATCTTTATTGCTTTCTTTTGTCACTTTATCAGACTTATTATTCTTTTTCTTTTTATTCTTAGAAGTTGAAGTCTTTGTTTCTTCTTTTTTTTCTGAAGATTTATTTTCTATAACTGATTCTTTATAAGCTTCTTTATCAGACTTATTTTCTTCTAATTTAATCTTATTTTCTTCAACAATTATTTCTTCTTCTTTTTTTGATTCTTCAATTGTTTCTTTACTATTGTCTATATTTTTTTCTAATTCTTCTTTATTGTCTAATTCACTATCTTTTTTATTATACAAATCATTTACAGTTTCACTATCTTTTTCTTTTTTATCTTCTTTAATAGTTGATTTATTATTATCTTTTTCAACCTTATTATCTTTTTTATCTCTAAATGATAAAATCTTTTTTTCAATCTCTTGGTTTGGTCTTGCTATTACATTTGATGCAACATAACTTCCAGACTGAATTGCCATTGTTTTACCAGCAGATATTGCAGCTTTAACAGCACCTACATCTCCAAAGATTTTAACTGTTACAAATCCGAATCCTTTTGTTATTTCAAGATCATTTATATCTATATTAGCTGTTTTTGCCATCGTATCAGCTATAACGATAGCCGATGACAAGCCCACTACTTCAATAGTTCCTAGTGATTTACCCATTTATATCACCGTCCTTATATCGTCTATCATTTCTATATTAAATTCTAAAACTTCTTTATAATATGCTAGTACTTTCTTTTTGTATTTATCAGGCTCTTTTCCAGTTAATTTTTCTATTCCATATTTCATAAAATAGATTTTAACACCTGATTCAAAGCAAACTCTCACAACTTTTGTAACAGGTGTTTTATCTGTACAAGATGCTATATCTATAATATCTTTTCTAGATATTACAGGGAATATAACAATATCTTCATTTGTATTTATTTTAAATTCATCTATTTTTAAAATTTTATAGCATATATTTAATTCTTTAAATTTTTCTTTTATTTCATTATCTTTTTCTCCTAAAAAAAGTATTTCTATATTTTGAGGATTTAATTTTTTCAATTCTTCAAAAAAAAGATAATATTTATTATCCCATTTTTCATCGATTGCTATATAAATACTATTTTCCTTTTTTAGAAGATTTTTTTCAGAAGATATTTTTTCTTGCTCAATTAAAACTTGTTTTATTATCTTCCTTAAAACTTCATTAAAATTTTTTTCATCTACTGACATTTTTGCCTCCAATTATAAGAAAATCCATCTCCGTAAAATACGGAGATGATCTTCTTACTTTTAGATTGATTTATACTTCAATTTGATTTATCTTATTCAAAATGTGGTATTATTCTTTCTGTATCAGTGTGAGGTCTTGGTATTACATGAGTAGATACTACTTCTCCAACTGCTTTTGCAGAAGCTGCTCCTGCATCTACAGCTGCTTTTACTGCACCTACATCTCCTCTTACCATTACTGTTACTAATCCTGAACCTATTTTTTCATATCCTACTAAATTAACATTAGCTGCCTTTACCATTGAGTCTGCTGCTTCTATTGCTCCTACTAATCCTTTAGTTTCAACCATTCCTAATGCATCTGAGTTCATAATTTACCTCCAAAACTTAATTTACTAATATTTTAAATTTTATATTTTTATATTTATTAATCTTTTTATATATTATTATTTAGATTAAATTTTATATATATGGTACTGTAGATGATTCTGGATGATCACCTAATGCACCTAATAATTTTATACCAACTTCTCTTGCTGCTCTTACAGCCTGTCTAACTGCACCTGAATCTCCTGTAAATGTTAATATTACTTCGTTTGAATAGCTAGTTCCTTTTGCAGGAGAACTATATGCTACAACATCTACATTAGCTGCCTTTACTGCTGTATCTGCAAGAACTGTTCCTATTGCTGCTGGTCCTGCACAAACCATACCAAATGATTTTCCTAAAGGAGTTCCAAATGCTTTTTCTAAACAATAACTAGCTCTAGCTGTATATTGGAATTCAAGATGTCCTGCTTCATTTCCGTAAACATCTCCAAAATATTTTGGTAATGATTCTAAAGCTATTTCTACTGCTCTTCTAGCATCAGAAACATCATCAGCTCCTATGTATATTAAAGAACCATGTCCTGCTCCACCTTTAGTATCTCTTGGTAATTCTATAGATATTATTTCAGTATTAGTCGCTTTAACAGCATCATCTACTGCCATTATCTGTGGTCCAGCGCCAGTTCTACCACCGATTATACCTATTGATCTAAATTTTCCAAGTCCCATAGTTTCTGTAAGAAGTGGATCTACACTAGCTATAACAAGACCTATTGTATCTCCATCAGAAGTTCCTACAAATTCTGTTACTCCTTCACAACAACAAGCTGATTTTTTTTCTTCACATTTATGTTCACATTTGCTTTCAGTATTAAATCCTAGTTCTTCAGAAACTTGGCCCATTACTTTTTCTAATAATTCTTTATCCATGGTTACCTCCCATTATCCACCGATTTTACATTCTAAGCCGTAGCTTTCTACAATTTTTTTATATTTTTCAAGTTCTTCGTCTTTTAATTTTGACACACCTTTAAGTTCATACTCTCTTCCTAATAATTCATATTTCCCTTCACCATAATTATGGTATCCAAGTAAATGTAATTCTTTAACATTTGGAAGAGATCCTGCAAACTCTGCAATCCTTCTTATTTCATCTTCATTCGCATTGAATCCAGGTATAACTGGTACTCTAATAATCGTATGGGTAATCTCCTGTATAGCCCTAGCTGCTTTTAAAATTATACTATTGTCTACACCTGTAAATTTTTTATGTGCATTAGGGTCAATACTTTTTATATCAAGTAGAACTAAATCTATATATGGAACAACATCTCTAATTACATCTTCATTTACAAATCCTTCTGTTTCTATAGCTGTATGCCAACCTTTAGCTTTACAAGCTTTAAAAATTTCTTTTGCAAATTTAGGTTGAGTAAGTGCTTCACCACCTGATAGAGTAACGCCCCCATTAGATCTATAGTATTGAGTTTCATCTTTTTTTACTTCTTTAATTACTTCCTCAACTGTCATTTGTTTTCCCTTCATAGATAAAGCTCCTGAAGGGCAAACTAGGGCACATTCACCACATGATATACATTTTGTCCTATCTACCCAATATTTATTTTTAGGATCTATAGCCTTTGCTTTACATGCAGTTATACAACTTCCGCATCCTATACAAAGCCCTTTTCTAAATAATAGATCCGGTTTGTACTCCTGAGATTCAGGGTTTGAACACCACTTACATCTCAGGGGACAACCTTTTAGGAAGACGATTGTTCTGATACCAGGTCCATCGTGAATAGAGTATCTTTGTATGTCAAATACCACTCCTTTGGCACTGTAATTAACAGATTCCATATAATCTAACTCCCTTTAAATTTATTTAAACTTTTTTTATTTTAATTTTTACATATTATGTTCTGTTCTGTTTATTATATCGTCCTGAACTTCTTTAGCTAAAGTTACGAAATGAGCACTGTATCCTGCAACTCTAACTATTAAGTCCTGATGTTCTTCTGGATGTTGCTGAGCTTCTAGTAATGTTTCTTTATCTACAACATTGAACTGAACATGGCTTCCTTTATGGTCAAAGAAACTTTTAACTATTGATACAAAGTTTTTAAGTCCTTGTTCACCAGATACAGCTGCTGGAGTAAATTTCTGGTTGTAAAGTGTTCCATTTGATGCTTGAGCATGGTCTAGTTTTGCAACTGAATTTGATGCAGCTGTTGGTCCATGAGTATCAACACCTTGTCTTGGAGAAACACCATCTGCTAGTGGTTCATGAGCTAATCTACCATCTGGTAATGCTAAAACATCTTTACCAAATAATACGTTAGCTGAAACTGGGTATATACCAGCTTGGAATTGTCCTCCTCTTGGATTTACATATTTATCTACTTCATTACAATAGATTTTTCCACATCTTCTTGCAAATTCATCAACTTCTTCTATATCATTACCAAAACTATCAGTATTTTGAAGTATTTTTCTTATTGTTGTAAATTTACCTGTTGATTCTCCACAGCAAGTAGCACTCTGGCAAGATGGAGTAGCTATTTTTTCAGTTAATTTATCTTCAAGAGTAGCTATATCTATTGAACCTGTACTTGCTAATATTTTTTTAACTGCTTCGTATATTTCTGCTTCAGATAAACTAGCACCAGATATTGATGGTTCTTTGCATCCTGATGGTTTTATACAATCAGAAACACCAAAGTTTGATTCTAATGCTTCTTTTAATTCTTTAAGAGATATTTTTTTATCATCAAATACATGTTTTTTAATAGCGTATAAAGAATCTCCAGAATCAGCTACACCAAATGCTTGTGGTCCTGTGAAGTTATAAATTGCTCCACCTTCTTGAGCTGTTTTTCCTTCTTTTATACAATCATCTACCATTGCTGACATAAATGGAAGTGGAGCTCTTTCTGCATGTGCATAGTCTACTGCATTGTCTGCTTCTGCTAGATGTCTTACAAAGTATTCCATCTGTTTTTGATATGCTTCAAATATTTTTTCTATACTGTCTAATTCTTCTAATTCACCAGTTTTTGGTCCAAGCTGTTCTCCATTGCATCTACCATTATTTAATGTTATTTCAAGAACTTTTGCTATATTGAAGAATGCAGCATCATGCCATCCTTCTGTTCTATGTCCTGCCTGAGGTTCAACACAACCTATTATGCAGTAATCTCTAGCATCTCTAAGAGCAACTCCTCTTGAAACTAATGCAAGTATTATAACTTCATCATTATAAAATGCTGGAACACCATATCCTAATCTTGAAACTTCACAAGCTCTATATAAAAATTCCATTGGAGAATTTTGATGTACACGAACTGAGAAAGATGGAGCAGGTAATTTAACATGTGCTACTGCTTCCATACACATATAAGAAACATCATTTGTTGCATCTTTTCCATCTTCATCTTGTCCACCTACACAAAGGTTCTGGAATACTGCATATCCTGCAAATGCTTGAGCTGAAACTTCATCTCTAGTTTTATTTACATCATTTAATTTAACCCATATACAGTCTACTAATTCCTGAGCAAATTCTTTGCTTATATTATCATTTTTTAAATATGGATACATATACTGGTCAAATCTACCTGGAGATATTGAATGTCCATTTGATTCTATTTGAACCATTATCTGTATAAACCAGAATGACTGACAAGCTTCATAGAAGTTTCTTGCACCATATTCTGGAACTCTATCACAGTTTGCAGCTATTTGAGTAAGTTCTGCTTTTCTAACTGGATTTGATTCAACTGCTGCTAATTCTCTAGCTTTATCTGCATATCTATGAGCAAATTTTATAGCTGCGTTATAAGATATTATAACTGCATTATAAAATTGACGTTTTTTTATAGTTTCTGGGTCATCTGGATCTAAGTTATTCATAGTAGCTATTGTTTCTTCTAATATTCCTCTGAACCCTTTTTTAAGTATTTTTCCATAGTCAACATTAACGTGACCTACACCACCATAGAAGTAGTTACCTACTGTAAATACTCCGTTTGATATACAATCTTTTGTTTCAGGAGACATGTAAGAATCAGCTAGTGCGCTAGTTGTTTTACCATCCCAGTATTTAAATGCTTCATGTAATTCTGTTTGCACTTTATCAGATATTTCAAATGGGTCTGCCATTCTGTTGTGCATAGTTTTAAATTCTTTTTCAACCCAATCATAAGAGAATTCTGGGCATATTTCTGTTGATCTAGGATTTATAGTTATAGATCCTACTATTAACTCATTATCTCTTATTGTTACTGGTAATTCATTGAATATTTTTTCAACTGCTTTTGCTCTTCTTATAACTGTAGGTAATCCTTCAGTTTCTTTATAAGATTCTGTTACTAAACAAGCTCTTTCTGATTCAACCTGAGGAACTGCATCAATTATGACCTGTCTTAATTTTTCAATTCTCTCAGTTGGTTTGCTAAACCCTTTTTCTAACATAAGTGAACCTCCTAAATTAAATAAAAATTTAAAGCATAAATTTATATTAACGACTATTTAAAGATATAGTTTATCTGTCGTTATTTATTTGCAATGCCTTTTCCTCTTATACTTTAACAATTTTACTAATAGTTTCGTTAACACAATACAATCTCTATAATTGTAATATTAAGATTTTATTATTTTTTTAACATTCTAAAACGTTATTCTGTATTTTTTATATGATTTAACTATTTTAGATTTAAATTATCAAAATAACATAAATAATTTAACTTGATATTCTTTTTTTAAAAAAATTATCAGAAAATTCATGTTATTAGTCTGTATTTTTCACATTTTTCAATTTGTAAAATTTTATCCTATAAACTGTAGTAATAAAACTTTATTCCTTTTTAGATTGATTTGAATTTTACATTTAAAATATAATTAACTTGCATATTTATATCTACTTAAGAAAGGAGGAGTTTATATTGGATTTTTCTGTTGGAATATTTGAATTTCCAAGTATTGCTAAAGGATATAAAAATATTGATTATATAATGAAGCAATTTAATATTTCTGTAATAAAAATTCAAAAAATATGTCCAGGAAGACTTTTATTTATTTTTTCAGCTGATACTTCAGATGTAAAAAATATCTTAGAGGAATATAAGGATAACTCTGAAAAGATTTTATTTACTTCTGCTTGTGGGGTTTGTAAAGAGTGTATTGATATTTTATCCAAATGCAATAAAATAAAAAATTTTTCTGATTTAGGTATTTTAGAACTTAGAAATTCTGTAAATATTATAAAAGCTGCTGATATTATATTAAAATCTTCTTCATCTAAAATATTAAAACTAGATATTGGACTTGGTCTATTTGGAAAAGGCGTTATTTATTTTGTAGGATCTGTTTCAAACTTAGAATCTGCTATAAATTCTATAAAGTCTGAAATTAAATCTGATGATATAATTTCAAGTCAAATAATATCAAATCCTGTAGATGATTTTAAAAAATTATTTATCTTTTAAATGAAAAAGGAGCTTTAAAATGAAAAATTTAGATAATTTAATGAAAGAAGTACATTCTTTATGGAGACAAGGAAAAGAAAAAGATATGAAACCTCTTCTTCTTGAGGGAATAAATATTTGTAAGTTAGAAAATAATAAATTAAAATTAATCGAACTTTTAAATGATTATGGAGGATGTCTTAGAAATTTAGGTGAATTTGAAGAAGCTGAATTATCTTTGAAAGAAGCTATCTCTATATTTGAAAATTATCATATCAAAGATAAAAAAGCATATGCCACTTCCATTATGAATTTAGCTAATTTATATAGAGAGAAAAAAGATTATTTCAATTCAGAAAAATGTTTTTTAAAAGCAAAAGAAATTTTTGATTCACTTTCAGATAAATCATATTCTTATATTGGATTTTTAAATAATTTTTCTCTTTTTTATAAAGAAACAAAAGATTATTTTAATGCTGAAAAACTTCAATTAGAAGCAATTCGTTTATTAGAAGATAATGATAAAATGAAAGTTCCTTTGGCTATTAGTTACAATAATTTATATGAGATACAGAAACTTTTAAATAAAAATTCTTCTTTAGATAATTTATTAAAGGCAGAAAAAATCTTATTAAAAGAAACTGGGGCTAACCATCCTTTATATGCTTCTGTATTAAATAATTTAGCTGATTATAAATTTTCAAATAAAGAATATAAAGAATCTCTTTCTCTTTACAAAAAATCTTTAGATATTGTTAAAAATTGTTATGGAGAAAATAGTGAATCTTATTTATCAGTACTTAATAATATCAAATTTGTCGAAGATTTCATAAATACAATAGAAGATAACACTAATGCTTTAGAATCAAATTATATTTCTACTGATGATTCTAGTGTAGTTAATAATTCTTTTGATTTTAATAGTTCTAATTTATTTTTTAACTCTTCTAATCATTCAAGTAAAAAAAATAGATTGAACGGACTTGAAAGAGCAGAATTTATTTTTAAATATAGTAGTGAATTTTTAAAAGAAATGTTTCCAAATTTATATAATAGATCATGCTTTGCTCTTGTGGGTACTGGTTCTGAATGTTTAGGATTTGATGACAGCACATCAGAAGACCATGATTTTTCATCTAGATGTCAATTATTTTTAAATAAAGATGATTATAATTTATATCAAGAGAATTTGAACAAAGTTTTTAAAATTTTTTTATCCTCTTTAAAAGAAAAGCTTATTACTGAAAATAATTTAATTAAAAATATAGTAGAAAATATGAATTTAGAAATAATTTCTATTTCTGATTTTTATAAATACTATACTCTTTTTGAAAATGGTCCAAGAACCATTTATGAATATAGAAAAGTTCCTATGGATCTTTTATGTGTAGCTACAAATGGAAAAGTTTTTATGGATAATTTAGGAGAATTTTCAAAAATTAGAAATAGACTTTTAGAATTTTATCCAGAAGATATAAGATTAAAAAAGATAGCATTTCAATTAAATAAAATGGCACAATCAGGACAATATAATTATAATAGGATGCTTAAAAGAGATGATATTGTAGCTTCAAATATAGCTCAAGCTGAATTTGTAAATCATTATTTAAATTTAGTACATCTTTTGAATAGAAAATATATGCCATTTTACAAATGGGCTTATAAAAGTGCATCTACTCTTCCTATTTTAGGAGATTTCACAAAAGATAAATTAAGAAAACTTTCTAATTCTTCAATATATGATAAAACAAAAATAATAGAAGATATTTGCTCTACTGTTGTTTATGAGCTAAATAGACTTGGTTACAGTAATTCAAAAATTGATTTTTTAACATATCAAGCCGAAGAAGTTAGAAAGCTAATTTCTGATAAGTCTCTTAGAGATGAAGATAGCTGGATTGAATAAAATTTTTGAAAGGAGATATTTTTATTATGGAAAATATATCAAAAAATGAATCTTTAATAAAGCAAATAGTTTTAATTGAATGGAAAATGTTCACAAATACTAAAAATATTGGTTCGCGTTCTACTTGTCAAGATGAAAAAGGAAATTTCTTCGCATCTAGATCTGCATATTGGAATATGTTTGATGAAAATGTACTAAACTCTTATTTAGATGATTTAAAAGATAAAGAATCTAAAAATATAAATATAGTTACACAAAAATATGGATATATGATGAAAGAAACAGACTATGACTATTTTAAAAAAATAGAACATTTATTGCCTAATGTTAGTGAAAAAAAAGCTAGTTTAGTTGACTCTATAATGCTTATTTATATGAAATGGGAGGAAGATTTATTATCTTCTAACATTGATAATAAAAATAGAATTTTATACAAAAAATACAATACAAAAGAGTCTACTTCAGTAGAGACCTATATGAGAGGAGAACTTCTTTCTTATTCAGAAGAAACATTATTTAAAATACTTTCTCAATTTTTAAAAGATTTATCAGGTAATAAAAATCCAGTTAAAATTTATCTTAATTTATTAAATAATTTTGATAGAAAAAACTTACACACTAAAACTGGATTTAATTCTAATTTAGCAACACATTATTCTAATGGAGATTTAAATAATAAATCCAAGATAAGTTGCTCTTTTGATAAAACTTCTGCTATCAGTTCAAATGTTTTAAATCAAGATAAAAGAGATTTTTCAAAAAATCATTCTTTAAGAAGAGTTTTCTCTTTAAATTTAGAATTAGCTGAGATGATATCTAGTTTTGCTTTAGATGTTGCAAAATCAATTAATTTAAATGTTGTTATTAGTATTTTGGATGCTTCATCAAATCTGATACTTTTTAAAAAAATGGATGATTCTCTTGATTGTAGTATAAATATTTCTCAAGCAAAAGCATTAACTGCAATTGATTTTAAATCTGATACTTTTTCTCTTTCTAAAAATGAAGAACTTAAAAATTTAAATAATTTTTCCAACGGAAATTTGAATTACTGTTTCTTAGGAGGAGGAATTCCTATAAAATCCAAATGTGGAAAAATTATAGGCTCTCTTGGTATTAGTGGAGGTTCTGTAGAGCAAGATTGTTTTGTAGCTAATAAAACTATTGAATTATTTGAAAAAAATATATAGTAAATAATTTTTACAAATATCTTTAAAATATTTATATTTAGTTTGAAATTTTACATGATAAATTATAAAAAGGGCTATCTTGAAATTAAATGAAGTTTAAAAATAAAGTATTCTAAATCTTTATCTTATAAAATCATTTTCTTATCAAGACAGCCCTTATATTTTAGTCACCAACTCCAAAGTCTGTATTATTATAAAGAACCTCTATATTTGGATTATCATCTAAATACTTATAATTCTCACAATACCACTTTACAAGCTCATCATCTCTTTTTACAGGTGTTGTATTATTTACAAAAATATTTATTGTTCCTCTTTCAAAATAGTTCTCTACTATTTCAATATCCCTTTTTATCATCTCTTTTGTCTGACCTTTCATTCCAACAAGTAGACATGGAGAATCAAAATATTTTCTAACATCTTCATAACTATTGAACTTTGCACATTTATTTAGATATCCATTTCTAAATTCATTATCAAAAGTTTCAACACCTATTTTAAATTTCAACTCTACTCCTTTGAAAAATTCTTTCATTTCTTCAAGTTTATTTTTATAACACCAATGACTTTCAAACCAAAGTGTTTTTATATTTTTATCTAGTACTATATCTCTAATTTTTTCTAGAGTTTTTTTAGGTATTTCAAAACAACTTCCTGAATTTATAACCTCTAAAACTCCAAATTCACCAGTTATATTTTCTAATACTTCAAAATTTGTCTGATTCATTTCATCTTCATTTTTTGAATTATCATCTATATAATCACAAAAAAGACATTTTCCCCATATGCAAGGAAATGCTTTTAATAGCACTATTTCTCTAGGATTTTTTTCAGTTATCGTACTATATCTATCCATCATTTTCCCTCACTTAATCTTTTATAATTTATCTTATCTTTTGCAAAATGAAGCCACAACTTTTTTTGGCATTGCATTTATACCTAACGATACTAATCCTACAGCTACTAACTTATCTGCATAATCAGTAACTACTTGAACAATAAATGCCGATAAAACTTTATTTACACCAAGTCCACTTAATATTTGAACTATATAAGAAGAACCTGATGATGTTATACCATTAAATAAAACCACAGTAATTATCGCACTTATTATAGATGTAGGTATAGCAAAACATAAAACTCCTAATGGTGTTTTTATTCCTTTTAAAAGTCCTTTTTTAGCTACTAATCCTGCTATTAAACCTGTAGAAATTTGAACTGGTGCATAGTATAAAGAATATACGTCAAATGTTCCACTTATTAAACTTCCACAAACACCTGTAATAACAGCATATTTTGGACCAAGTAATATAGCAACCATTATTGTTCCTATTGAATCCATATATATTGGTAGTCTAAGTGAAAGTGCTATAAATGCTCCTATTATGTTTAAAGCTACTCCAAATGCCATAAGAGTTAATTTTCTAGTATCAAAGTTACTTTTATTCATTATAAATTCCCTCCCATAGCTTCTATTAATTCTTCATTATTAATAAATATTTTGTTCATAAACATTTTCATAGTTTTTTCTGCATCTACTTCAGTTAATACAAGAGCATTTTTTTCTTTTTTATAAAAATCAAATTCATCTACTATTGTCATTCCAATAGCTTTTCCTTCTTCTTCAATTTCTACAAAATACTCTTTTCCACTACAAATGCTTCTATCCATAAAATAAGCTATAGCAAGTGGATCATTTATCACACAACCTATTATTCCCTCTTGTTTCCAATGGAAATCTATATAGAATCTTGTTATTTCTTTTATAAAATTGTACATTTTTTCATTGCCTAGTCTACTCATAAATTCCAATATGTTTGGTGTTAGAACTATTTTTCTAGTTACATCTAATCCAATCATATGTATTTTAACCGGCATATTTTTATAAACATAATCTGCTGCATGTGGGTCTACCCAATAATTAAATTCGGCTACTGGAGAACAGTTTCCATTAGATTTAAAGTTTCCACCCATTGTAACAAATTCATCTATATTGGCAAATGCATCTTTATCTAATTTTAATGCCTTTGCTATATTTGTAAGAGGTGCAAGAGCTATAATAGATACATCTTTTTCATTTTTTAATGTATTTACTATAAATTCTACTCCACCATTTTTAGGTTCTACACCTTCTATATCAGGATAATTGTTATCACCAACACCATCATCTCCATGAGTATCTTGTGCAGTAATAAGTTCTCTGACAAGTGGTACTTCTTCACCTATGTATACCGGAATATCCTTTCTATCACAGATATCCAATACCTTAATTGCATTTTTTGCACCAATTTTTGCTGGTACATTTCCACTACAAACTGTTATTCCAAGTACATCTAATTCTTCTGACTTTAATGCTAACATAAGTGCTAGTGAATCATCTATCCCTGGATCACAATCAATTATTACTTTTCTTTTCATATAAATACCTCCTTTTATTATTGCAAAGGAGAACTATACGACTTTTTTGCAACAAAAAAAGCCATATCAAAGGATACAACTTTATATACTGCCACTATATAAAATCCTTAGTTTTTTATGCTTGGAGTTCTCGAACAAGCCCCAACATTCCTTATTTTATTTTTTTGAAACGTTGGAATTTAAAGGTTTTAAAGCTCTTTGTAGAATCAAATTTTAGCAATTGTCAGAAGAATCCGCAGAAGAATTATTTTATCCACAGTTTATCCACAACTTTCTGACTGCTTTTTTTCTACTTTTTATATTATATATTCTTTTTGTATTTATTTCAAGGGTATTGAAAGGTTGATTTTTCAACATTCTTGTTTAGACCTATTTTTTCTTTGTATTTTTTAACAATTGTCAGAAGATGTCAGAAGATTGGCAGAAAATGTCAGAAAAGCTTAAAAAAATGCCCAAAATACTTAATTTTTTTCTTCTGCCAGTTTTCAAAAATAAAATAAAAAAAGAGGGATTTTTTTTATCAAGAGTAAATTTTAATAAATATTAAAAAAGCTTAATTTCAATATACTATACATATATAGTATATTAATACTAAAAATAGGATATCTCTATTTGAGATATCCTATTTTTAGCTTATATTATATTAAAATTGTTCATAAAATCTAACTGCTAAATTTGAATTTAATTATTCTAACCCACATTTCTTATATATGTCTAAAATTACAGTTGTCTTTTCTTCAATATAAGAATCAATATCATTAGGATATTTTAGTGCCATTTTCTTTTTTATTTCACTATATGTATCTCTTTCTTTCTTATTATTTCTAAGATAATCTCTAAAAGTAATATGGCGATATAGTTCTTCGTTATCTTTATTACATACATATATATG
>NZ_JARIBH010000028.1 GCF_029264495.1 Peptacetobacter sp. | reverse complement strand
TCAACAAGTCCTACAGAAGGGACAGCATCTCCTTCTTTCATAGTTTTATCAGGATGTTTTAAAATTTTATCTCCAGGTTCAAGATTTGTAACAATTTTAGTTATATCTTTTCCAGTTTTAACAATAGTAACTTCTTGTTTTTTAAGAATACCATCAAGATCTTTCATTACATAAGCCTCATGACCAGTTTTTAAAATTGCACTAGTAGGAACTTTGTATTCATTTGATACTATTTCTAAATCTGCATCTACATGGAATCCATTTACTAATCCTTCTTGATTTTCAAAAGATATATCTACTTCATAATAAGATAAATTATCTTTCATTTCTTTTGTTTTTTTAGAAGTAGGTCTATCAGAAACATAACTTATTCTACCTGTCATTTTTTCATCATTAGAATTTACTTTTATAGTAACTGTTTGATCTATTTGAACTTTTTTTAGATTATCTTCACTAACATAACCTTTCATAAAGAATTCATTACTTACAAGAGATATAAAAGAAGTATTCATATCAGTAGAATTTTGGTTATTTATATACACTTTACCGGCAAATGGAGCTGTATTTTTTATATAAGCACTATTATTTAATGCAGATATCTGAGCTTCTATTGAAGAAATCTGTCCATTTACAGAAGATATAGCAGCACCATTTATATTATCTTTATTATTTTTACTTAAGTTTGATTTTTGAGAATTTAAACTAGATAATTGAGATTTTAAAACATTTATCTGTTCTACAACTGAATTATCCTTAGTAGTAAATAGTAAATCTCCATCATTAACTTCTTGACCATTTTCTATACTTATATCGCTTAAAGTATTATTTTCAGGTGTAGCATATTGTTTAGATTCTCTAGGTGTAACCATACCATTTATATCAATATTTTCATATTCTGGTATTTTGTACATTTCATATTTTTGCCGTATTTTTTCTTCCTCTTTCATTCTTCTTATATAATCTGTTCCAAGTATAAAACCAGCAGCTATAATTATTGCGATAACAACGAGTGTTCCTTTTTTATGATTTTTTATGAAATTTCTACAATTTGAAAAAGCAGAAGAAATTCCGTTTTTTATCTTTCCAAAGAAACCTTTAATTTTTGAAGCCATAATTTCCTCCTTTCAATAATTCATATAAACAATTTAAATCCATATTACTATTATAATGAAATATGTACATATAAGTCAAAGGTATTTATAAATTTATAACATTAAATTTACTGTTTCAAAAGAATAGATTCAATGTTAAATAAATTTATTGTTAATACAGAAATATAATGAGATAATAAGATTAAATAACCATTAAAAAATGATATTAAATGGTAAAAAGATAGTCAAGAGGTGATTATTATGAAAGTAAAAAATATGAAAAATAAAAAAGTTAATACTAAAAAAGATAATAAAAAAAATTATGATGAAACAAATACTATAAAAGATAGATGGAATACAAAGGATATAAAAAAAGATAGGATATTTATAAAAAAAATAAATAAAATTTTGATTATAATAATGCTGATAAGTTTATTTATGGGGACAATGATAAGGAACTTAGTTTTATCAGCAGAATTAATTTTTATTTGGCTATTATATATTTATTTATATCCTAAAATGATTATAGAATTGCCTAAAAATGATAAGAATTCAAAATATCATTATGAGTTTCCAGTTTCAGCAGGACCAATAGCTTTATTGGCATTATACACATCTCCAAAATTGAAGTATGAAGATAATTCAGGGATTATTTTTGTAATAGTATATTATTTAATATTAATTTGTATATATTTTGCAATGTTAAAAATAAAAAATATAAAAGAAAAAAAGGGTAAAATGTTATTGGTCATTCTTGGTATGAGTCTTTTAATTGTATCTACATATAATCATATAAATAATGCATTGACTTTTTCAAAAAAAGATCATGAATTTGTAACAGCTTTATCTAAAGAATCTAATAAATCATCTTCAAAAGGAATGACACGATATTATTTAAATGTTATTATTGATGGTGAAAAAGAGGATGTAGAAATACCATCATATTTATACTATGACTTAGATAATTTTCCTAAACAAGTGATAAAATGTAATAGACAAAGTATTTTTGGATGTAAATATTATAAAATACATGGAGAATAAATAAGCTATACAAAGAAAGTAGGGGAGAAAATGGAATTTAATGTTTTGTCAAATAGGTATAAGTCAGAAAGAAATGTAATGTATGCAAAAAATGGAGCAGTTGCTACATCAAATCCACAAGCAGCTCAAGCAGGATTGGAAATTTTAAAAAAAGGTGGAAATGCTGTAGATGCAGCAGTTGCAACAGCTGCTACATTAGCAGTTACAGAACCAACTAGTAATGGAATTGGTGGAGATGCGTATTCTTTAGTTTGGATAGAATCAGAAAAAAAATTATACGGTCTTAATGCAAGTGGATTTGCACCAGAGCTTATGACAAAAGAAGCATATAAAGGTTTAGAAAAAATGCCAAGACATGGTTTTGGAGCAGTTACAGTACCAGGAATACCATCAGCATGGGCTGAACTTAATAAAAAGTTTGGAAAATTATCTCTTTATGAATGTCTAAAGCCTGCGATTGATTATGCAAGAGAAGGGTATATTGTTTATCCAAACGTTGCAAAATTATGGAAGGAATCATTTGAAGATTATACTAATGATTTAAAGGAAATCGATAATATAAAAACACCTATAGAAAAAAAGGAAATAGAGATAAATCTAACAGATAAAGATATTTTAAAAGATTGGTTTGATACTTTTACAATAAATAAAAAAGCACCTAATGCTGGAGATATTTTTAAATGTGAAGAACAAGCAAAAACATTAGAAGAAATAGCAATTACAAATGCAGAAAGTTTTTATAGAGGAAGAATAGCTGATTTAATAGATAAACATAGTAAAAAATTCGGTGGTATGATAAGAAAATCGGATTTAGAAAGATATAGACCTCAATGGGTAGAACCTATAAGCACAAACTATAAAGGTTATGATATTTGTGAAATTCCACCAAATGGACATGGAATAACAGTATTAATGGCATTAAATATATTAAAAGAATTAAATTTAGATGAAGAAAAAGAAACTGTAGATAATATTCATAAAATGATTGAGTGTATGAAATTAGCATTTGCAGATTCTAAAAAATATGTTACAGATAGAGAAAAGATGAGTGTTTCTGTAGATGAAATGTTAAATCAATCATATGCTAAAAAAAGAAGTGAGTTAATAAAAGATAAAGCTATTTTACCAAAAGCTGGAGAACCTTTCTGTGGAGGAACTGTATATTTATGTACATCTGATAAAGATGGAAATATGGTATCTCATATACAAAGTAATTATATGAATTTTGGTTCTGGAGTTGTTATACCAAATACAGGTATAGCTCTTCATAATAGAGGAAACAACTTTAGTTTAGATGAAAATCACGATAATGTAGTAGAACCTTTTAAAAAACCATATCATACTATAATTCCAGGATTTATTAAAAAAGATGATGCTGCAATAGGTTGTTTTGGTGTTATGGGAGCATTTATGCAACCACAAGGACAATTTCAAGTATTAACAAATTTAATTGATTTCAATATGAATCCTCAAGAAGCTTTAGATGCTCCTAGATGGCAATGGATTGATGGTATGAGTATAGAAATAGAAGATGATATGAAAGAAAATATTGCAAATGGGCTAAAAGAAAAAGGTCATGATGTAAAAGTTGTATCGGATAAAATAAATATGGGTAGAGGACAGATAATTTTAAAGAATAAAAACGGTGGATATATTTGTGGTACAGAAAAAAGATGTGATGGTTCAGTTGCGATATATTAAAATATAAGATAAATTAATAAATGAAAATGGAGATTTAAAATGGAAGAAATAATTTGCCCAATATGTGGATTAAGTGATGCATCAGAAATAGAAGATAGAAAAAAAGTAAATGAGGAAGTTGATAATCCGTATGTATGCAACAATTGTGGATGTGAGTTTGGAAAAATTTACGGATTTATGTATAATGCTATAAAAGAAGTAAGTTTATCTGTAGAAAAAGATGGTCTTTTTAGAAAAATTATGATTGAAAAAAATATGGTAGGTGCATGGATTAAAGAATTTGAAGGAACAAGTTTTGATAAAATGGAACAAATTTCTGAAGATAAAATAAGATCATTAAAATATAGAAGATTTTTAAATAATGTGTTAAAGTGTTATGTTATGAGTTGGAGAAATTTAAATGAATATGCCAAAGATAATGAAGTAAAAAAATCGGATATTAAATGGGTTTTGGAAATGAAAGAAACAGGTAGTAAAATAAAAAGATTTAATGAATATCTATATGGAAAAGAAGAAGGTTTGTTAAATGAAAAAAATGGAGAAAAACTTCAGTTCGATACAATATTAAAAGTTGAGTCCGATGTTGTTGCTCCATATTTTGATGAATTGGTAAAAGTAATAGAAAAATTTACTTGTAAAAAAGTATTTTCAAACAAAAAAGACTAGAGTTTTCTCTAGTCTTTTTATATTGTAAAAGTATAATCAAAGATTATTCTATATATTTTTATTATTTTAATTTGAATTTACTTTTTAATGGAACTATTCTATTGAATACCATCTTTTCGTCAGTAGTATATTTACTATCTACACTGAAGAATCCATTTCTAAAGAACTGGAATTTATCAAGAGGTTTAGCTCCTTTTAACTGAGTTTCTTCAACAAAACCTTCTAGAATTTCAAGAGAATTAGGATTTATCTGTTCTAAGAAATCTTTACCTTTGTTTTCTTCAACATCATCAAGTATTAATGGCTCAAATAATCTAAATTCTGCTGGGACAGCTGTTTTACTGTCTACCCAATGTATTGTAGATTTTACTTTACGTCCATCATTACTTTCTCCACCTTTTGTACCTGGGTCATATGTACAATGAACTTCTACTACATTTCCATCTTCATCTTTAACACAACCAGTACATTTTACAAAATAAGCACCTTTTAATCTTACTTCATTTCCAGGGAATAATCTAAAGTATTTTTTAACAGGTTCTTCCATAAAATCTTCTTGTTCTATATATAATTCTTTAGAGAATGTAACTGTTCTTTTTCCTTTAGTTTCATCTTTTGCATGATTTTCTATTTCTAAAACTTCAGATTCATTTTCAGGATAGTTGTCTATAACTAATTTTATAGGTCTTAAAACAGCCATGGCTAAAGGAGCTTTAGGCTGTAAATCTTCTCTTAAGAAGAAATCTAGTAACTGACTATCTACAGTAGAATCAGCTTTAGATACACCTATTTCAGCACAGAAGTTTCTTATTGATTCTGGAGTGTATCCTCTTCTTCTAAGACCTGATATAGTAGGTATTCTAGGGTCATCCCAACCATCAACAATATTATTATCAACTAACCGTTTTAATTTTCTTTTACTCATAACAGTATTAGTCATATTTAATCTTGCAAACTCTATCTGTCTAGGAATACTTTCCATTTCGCATTCTCTTACAATCCAATCATAAAGAGGTCTTTGTTCTTCAAATTCAAGAGTACAGATAGAATGAGTTATACCTTCTATAGCATCTTCAATAGGATGAGCAAAAGCGTACATAGGATATATACACCATTTATCACCTGTATTATGATGAGAAGTATGTGCAATTCTATATATAACAGGATCTCTAAAGTTTATATTAGGGCTAGACATATCTATTTTAGCTCTAAGAACTTTTTCTCCATCTTTAAACTCACCATTTTTCATTCTTTCAAATAAATCTAAATTTTCTTCAATAGATCTATTTCTATAAGGACTTTCTTTTCCAGGTTCAGTAAGAGTACCTCTGTATTCTCTTATCTGATCTGCATTTAAATCACATACAAAAGCTTTACCTTTTTTTATAAGTAAAACAGCTCTATTGTACATTTCTTCAAAATAATTTGATGCAAAGAATAGATTATCCCAATTAAAACCTAACCAATTAACATCATTTTTTATTGATTCTACATATTCTACATCTTCTTTTGTAGGGTTTGTATCATCGAATCTCATATTTACTTTACCAGAAAATTCTTTAGCAAGACCAAAGTTTAAACAAATACTTTTTGCATGTCCTATGTGTAGGTAACCATTTGGTTCTGGTGGGAAACGAGTTATGATACTTTTATGTTTTCCTGTTTTTAAATCATCTGTTATTATATTTTTTATAAAGTTAGATGATACTGTTTCATTTGCCATATTATATTTTCCTCCTATTGATATATTTTGAATTTCTATTTATTGAACTATATCGTGCAATGGATAGAAAAATCCAGTTTACTTTATTATAATATACATTAATTTTAATCGAATATATAAAAAAAATAAAGAGTATTGAGAGAATTTATATTATTTTTGGAAAAAAATTAAGCAAAATAAAAAAAATAATAGTATCTGAATGAAAATATGGAAAAGAGGGTATTGATAAAATAAATTAGAATTATCTGTAAAAATAGAGTATAATAAAAAAATAAAGCAGAAAATAAAAAAGAGAGAGTGATTTTTATGAAAAAATTCTTTAAATTTCTAGTGGCGATATTAGTGATTATAATAATGGCTATTGGTGGAATAATTTATGCTCTTCAGCCAGAAGGTGGTATAAAAGAGGATACTACAGGCAATAGGGAAATGACAAAAGATGATATAATACAAATGGGATTATTACAAAGTTTAAATTTTAAAAAAGAAACTGGAAAGTTTGAAGGAACAATTTCTTTAAATTCAGAACAAATTAGTAATATAGTGTATACTGCAATGAAAGAATCTGATCCAGAGGATATATTACCAAATGATATAAAAATTATAGATAATTCAATAGTAATAACAGTACCTATGGATATAGAATTTATAAAAACTCAAGCAGAAGTTAAGGTTATACCAAGTGTGAGAAATGGAGATTTTATAGCTACTATAGATAATGTTAAATTAGGTAAAATCAATATATCTGGAAACTTACTTTCAAAAATAATGAATCATGAAAAAGATGAAATTCCATATGAAATACAAGATAGATCAATTATTATACCTACAGAGACAATAAAACCTATAGAATTGACAAAAATATATATAGAAAATAATGAGCTAAAATTTGATATGCAACTTGCATTAAAAGATGCAATGCAGTATGTTTATAGTGGTTTTATAAGACCAGCTGCATAGTAAATAATTAAAAATTTAAAAAATTATAAAAAGGTTAGTATAATAAAAAAATTTATATACTAATCTTTTTTTTATATGATATAATCTTTTTTAAAGATTAAGAAATATCTAAAATTGAAAGGAGAAAATATGAAAAATTTTAAAGCATACGTTATTTCATTTATAATAACAGCTGTTTATGCATTTGTTAAGTTGCCAGTATTAAGAATAGATTTTACATCATTATATTATGTACTAGCAATGTTTTTTGTAATAGCTGGTATTTTAAATATGGTATTTGATAGAGAAGAACGGAGATACTCTATTACTAAAAAAAGAGATTTTAAAATAGCGATAGGAATTTTAGTAATAGCTATTGTAATACCTACAATAGCATCAACACCTATAATAAGAGCTAAATCTTATCGTAATTTACTTGGAACAGTAAAAGAGAGTGAGTTCAGTAAAGATGTAAGTCCAGTTAAAACTGATGACATAAGAATTGTAGATGAAGATATGGCTATGAAGCTAGGAGATAAAAAATTAGGTGAAGTTCCAGCAATAGGAAGTGTATCTAAATTAGGAGATTTTCATATACAAAAAGTAAAAGATAAACTTTATTGGGTAGCTCCTCTTGTACATAGAGATTTCATAAAATGGGCTACAAATATGAGTGGAACAAGTGGATATGTAATGGTTTCTGCAAATAACCCTCAAGATGTTAAATTAGTTCAAAAAGCAAATGGAGAAGATATAAAAATAGTTTACCAACCAGATGCATATATACTTCAAGATTTACATAGACATGTTTATCTAAAAGGTGGTATGAGCAAAGGTATGGCAGATTATACTTTAGAAATAGATGATAATGGAAAACCATTTTGGGTAGTATCTCTATATGAAAATAAAGTTGGATTTGGTGGTGCAAATGTCACAGGAACAGCGATTGTAGATACAAAAACTGGAGAAACGAAATTTTATTCAATCAAAGATACACCAAAATGGGTTGATAGAATACAACCTGAAAATTTTGTTGTAAATCAGATAAATGATTGGGGAGTTTATGTAAATGGATTTATAAACTCAATAATATCTGAAAAAGGAGTATTAAAAGCTACAGAAGGAACTTCACTTGTATATGGAGAGGACAATAAATCATATTGGTATACAGGTATTACTTCTGCAGGTGGAGATGAATCAACTATTGGATTTATGCTTGTGGATTCTAGAACTAAAGAAGCAAAATTATATAAACAACCTGGAGCTACAGAAATAGCAGCTATGAAATCAGCAGAAGGTAGTGTTCAAGAGAAAAACTATGAAGCTACATTCCCTGTTATGTACAATATATTAGGACAACCAACATATGTATGCTCATTAAAAGATAAAGCAGGACTTGTAAAAAGAGTTGTTTTTGTATCAGTAAAAGATTATAACGTTGTTGGAGTTGGACGGGATAAAAATGAAGCTATAAAAAGTTATAAAGAAGCATTAGAATCAGGTGGAAGTGATGTAGATGTTGAATCAAATGAATTTGATAAAGAACTAGAAGGTATTGTAAAAAGAATTGCAACAGATAATAAAAATGGAAACACAACATATTATCTAATATTAGATGCAGATGAAGGAAACATATTCTATGCGACATCTAAGGTTTCTAAAAAATTACCTTTAACAAAAGAAGGAGATAAAATAAAAATAACATTCTCTAAAGATGAAAAAGAGTTAATAGAAATCGATGATTTTGAAAACTATAATATCGGTTTACAAAAAGAAGTAAATAAAGAAGTAGATAAAACTAATACAAAAAAAGTTGAAAATGAGAAAGTTGAAAACAAGAATGATAAAAATTAATAAAGTTTATATATAAAAAATAAATAGAAATTTGACTTTTATGTATAAATACCCCCAGTTTTACTGGGGGATTTTTATTAGCTAGATTTTTGTAATATGTAATCAAAATTAAATAAAGTAATTAAATTAAAATTTATTTTTTATAGATTTTTCTTATATATAACTTTAGTATTTGTTAAAAATTACTATTTCAGTTTATGAAGTTCTTTAAACATCATAGATAATGTTATAATTACCAAAATAGCGTCTGTAAGGGCAATAGCTAACCATACACCTGTAATGCCTAATCCAGCAACCATAGGCAAGATGACTGCTAATGGAACAAATAAAATAATTTGACGGAAAAGGACAAGTAAGGTAGCTTTATTAGCTTTCCCCAGAGATTGAAATAAAGTTACTGCCATAATAAAACTCCCTTGTAATATGTATGTACTAAACATAATACGGAAATTAGTAACTCCCATAGAAGCAATACCAGGGGTAGTAATAAATAGTGATAGTATTTGTTCTGGAAATAGTTCTACTGGAATATAGAAAATCAAAGAAAGCATTGTAGCACCAAATACGAATATATATGTCAATTTTTTTACACGCTCATATTTTTTAGCACCAAAATTAGTCCCAACTACAGGTTGAAAACCTTGGCTCATTCCCCATAGAGGTACAAATGCAAAGTTCCATACACGTAAAGCTGCACCTAATAAAATTTGTGAAGTTTCACCACCATATTTAGATGCGACACGGTAAATCACCATTTGCTGAACTAATGTTAAAACTTGCATTAAGAGAGCAGAAATACCAACAGATAAAACACTAGGAAGTATTGTAGTATCAATACATATACGACCAATTTTCACATAATTACTTTTATATTTGAAATACCATAATGTAATTGCTGCTTGAATAAATTGTGAAAAAACAGTAGCATAAGCAGCTGCCTCAATTCCTAAACCATAGGGCTTTAATATTGTAATAAAAATTGGGTCTAGAAGAATATTCAAAACAGATCCACTAGTAATTATAAGCATAGCCTTTTTTAACTGTCCTTCTCCACGAATTACCATATTTGCACTTTGGAAGAAGTTTACAAAAAGAGAACCTGCAAATATAATTTTTAAATATTTTTCAGCACAATTTAAAATATCTCCACTAGCACCAGCCAATGTCAATAATTGACGAGTAAAAATCATACCTATAATTGTATAAATAATAGATATTAAAAGAATAGCTGCAATTAGATTACCCATAATTTTTTTTATTGTCGATTCATCTTTCTTCCCAATAGCACGAGATAAAACAGAAGCAGAACCTACACCTAACATAGCAGCAGAACCTGCATTTATAAGAGTAAATGGATATGATACTGATATAGCAGCCATTTGTACTGTACCTACCATTTGACCTACAAAAATTGAATCCATCATATTATAAAGTCCGACAACTACCATTCCTAAAATACCTGGTATGCTTAAAGATAACATAAGTTTTTTAGGGGATTCAGTAAGTAGCTTATTTCTTGTGTTACTTTCTGTATTCATAAGAACTCCTTTGCAATTATATTATTTTTCGCCCGAACATTTTTTTCTGTATTCTAATGGAGTCATACCAAAGATTTCTTTAAATTTAATTGCAAACTTACTTTGACTTTCATATCCAACATCATAAGCAACTTGAGAAATAGAATTATTAGTAGTACGTAATATTTCGCTTGCTTTTTTCATTCGGTAATTTATAAGATAAGATGAAATATTAGTACCATAAACTTCTTTAAAATACAATTTTAATGTTGTAGGGCTAATACAAAATTCTTTTGATAACTCGTCAATTGTATATCGCTTTGAAAAGTTTTCTGTTATTTTAAAGTGTATTGCTTTGATAGTTTCTACGTGAAATTTTGAAAAATGTTCTTTCTTTTCTTGTTTATCGGGATCAAGCACACTAAGAAAAAGAAGTAATTCTAAAACTTTGATTTTTAGATAATCACCTTTTATACTTTCAGGAATATTATATAATTCGGAAAAAATATGTTCGATCCTTTCTGTCGCTCTTATAACAAAGCAACTAGAATTACTACATAGCTTTTTCTTTATATTATATATATTTATATTTGTATCATTTAATAAATAAGGTATATTCTTATCTATAATATCTAAATACAAATTTATTGAAATTCCTTCATAAAAATTAGTTGGAAAATTCATTTTGCTAGTATGATTATTTAACATATTAATACCTAAATCACCTTCGCCAAGAAAAAGATACGTACCATCTTTTAAATCACATTCTACTCTACCTTTTCTACAATGACTAATTTCCATAATATTATCTGTAATGTACTTATTTGTAATGTATTTATCTACATTGACATTAGGTGAATTGAAATTATTATAAATCAACTCAATACCAGAAAAGACTTCAAAGACACTCATTTGACGAATATCATTTACGTTAGTTTTACTTTGTTTCATTATCTCACCTCTTTATTTTATATTAGCATATATCGATTTATAGCTAAATAAAACTAACTATATTTAGTATATAGTGTATATTTAAGAAAGTCTGTTCCACAACGACAAACTTTAGTCCTAAATAGACAATGATTATTTGGACTAAAAATTTAGTTAATATCAATTTTAAAGGTTATACAAAGCTGTGTTTATACACTAATTTTATATAAAGGTATTTGTTATAGATATTTTCTATATTGAAATTTAGAAATTATTATGGAAAGATGATAAATAAAATGATATAAATAAAAAATAGAAAAAGATGATAAATAAAAAATAGAAAGTTAAATAGATGATAATTAATCGAGGAGAATAAAAAATGGAAAAAAATATTATATTAGTATCACACTGTATGTTGAATATATTTTCAAAAGTGGAAAATTTTGGAGAAGAAGAAGGTAGAGAAGATGCTAGAAAAAAGATAATAAAAACGATTATAGATAATGAAATAGGAATAATACAATTACCATGTCCCGAGCTAATTATGTATGGAAGTAAAAGATGGGGTCATGTAAAAGATCAATTTGATACACCGTATTTTAGAAATACTTGTAAAAAAGAACTTGAAACTTATATTCTTCAAATAGAAGAGTATATAAATAATGGATATAATATAATTGGTATTTTAGGAATAGATGGAAGTCCATCTTGTGGAATAAATCTTACTTGTAGGGGAAATTGGAAAGGAGAAATAGGAAGTAATCCAAATCTTAAAGATACAATAAATACAATTTCATATACAAAAGAAATGGGAGTTATGATGGAAGAATTAAAAAAATTAATCAAAGAAAAAAATATTGATATAGATATGTTTGGCTTTACAACTGAAAATGCAGAAGAAATTTGTAAATATATAGAGAATAAAATTGTCTGTAAAAAATAAATTTTACATAAATTTTAAAATTTTCAGAAAATGGCTTGCATTTATTAAAATAATATGATTTAATATACTTATCGAAAAAAAGAATAATAAACCAAGGTAGAGGCGCTATAATTCAATAGTATCTAAATGAGTTGGCAAACAGAGATTTTAGAGAAAGGGAATGTAGCCGAAGAAAAGATTATGGCAATAGTTTTTTCTGGGTCTGTATATAATATATGCAGGACTGTCGCTTTAATAAGTGTTGAGCTACAAGGTTACTTTGTATAGAAATTATTTACAGTCCAAAGTTTCCTTTGGACTGTTTTTTATTTTGTAAATAAAGTAATAATTTATATAAATTAATAAAGATTAATAGATTTATTGAAAGCAAGATTGAGTTTTATTATTCATAAGGAGGTAAAAAATGAGTGTAATTGTACAAAAATATGGTGGAAGTTCTGTTGCAGATACTGAAAAAATTAAAACTATAGCAGAAGGAATAATAGAAAGAAAAAAAATTGATGATAAGATTGTTGTAGTTGTTTCAGCTATGGGAAAAACTACTGATAAGTATATAAATATGGCAAAATCAGTAACAGATAAACCATGTAAAAGAGAATTAGATGCTCTATTATCTACTGGAGAAATGATATCAGCATCAATGCTTGCTATAACTTTAGAATCTTTAGGATGTAAAGCTATAAGTTATAATGCTTATCAACTAGATATACATACTAGTGGTAATCATGGGAAATCTCTTATAGATGATATAAATGTGGATAGAATACAAGAAAGTTTAGATGAAGGATATGTTGTTGTAGTTACTGGTTTCCAAGGTATAAATAATGAAGGAGATGTAACTACTCTAGGAAGAGGTGGATCAGATACATCAGCAGTTGCTTTGGCAGTAAAATTAGATGGAAAATGTGAAATATATACAGATGTAGATGGGATATATTTTACAGACCCTAGAACATATAAAGATGCAAAAAAACTTGATGAAATAGAATATGAAGAAATGTTAGAACTTGCAAGTCTTGGTGCGAAAGTAATGCATTCTAGAAGTATAGAACTAGCTCAAAAATACGGTATAGAAGTTTATGTAGGACGTACATGTGGAAAAGTAAAAGGAACATACATTAGAGGGGGAAAAAACATGAAATTAGAAGATAAAGTAATAACAGGAATAGCAACTAGCGATGCAGATAGCTCAATAACAATAAAAGAATTAGAAATGGATAATATATCAGCATTATTTGAAGATATAGCAAATAAATCAATAAGTGTAGATATGATAAGTCAAACAGCACCAATAGATGGAAAATTAAGTGTATCATTTACAATACCAAAAGATGAAGTAGAAGAATGTATAGAATTAGCAAAAAAATATACATCAGATGAAAAAATTGCAGTGGATAATGATATAACAAAATTCTCTTTAGTTGGACTTGGAATGAAACATACATCTGGAGTTGCATCAAAAGTATTTAGAATATTTAAAGAAAATAATATAAGAGTAAAATTAATAACAACATCAGAAATAAGAATAACTTGTGCAATAAATACATCAGATAAAGAAGTAGCTATACAAAAAATGTGCGAAGAGTTTAATTTATAAAAATAATTTAGAATAGAGGTAAGAAAATGAAACTTCATGGAAGTATGGAAATAAATAATGATGAACTTTACATTGGTGGAGTAAGCTGTTTAAAAATGGTTGAAGAATATAAAACTCCATTATATGTATTTGACGAAGAATTAATAAGAAAAAATTGTAGAGATTATAGAAAATATTTTAAAGTAGACGAAAATAAAAATAGAGTTGCATATGCAGGGAAAGCATTTTTACCAGGATATATGTGTAGATTGATAAAAGAAGAAAATATGTGCCTTGATGTAGTTTCAGGTGGGGAATTATATACAGCTTATAAATCAGGTTTTCCTATGGAAAATATATTTTTCCATGGAAATAATAAAACAAAAGAAGAAGTTGAGATGGGCGTAAAATACGGAGTTGGAAAATTTGTAGTAGATAATTTCTATGAACTTGAATTACTTGAAGATATTTGTGAAAAAGAAGATAAAATTCAAGAAATTTATTTTAGAATAACACCTGGAATAGAAGCTCATACTCATGAATATATAAAAACAGGGCAAATAGATTCAAAATTTGGTTTTGCTTTAGTAAATGGAGATTTATATAATGCTATTGAAAAATTAAAAAATTATAGCAGAGTAAAATTAGTAGGATTACATGCTCACATAGGATCTCAGATATTTGATGAAGAACCATTTTTAGATGAAGTAGATATAATGATGAAATTGGTTAAAGAAATAAAAGAAAAATATAATATAGAGCTTACAGATGTCGATTTAGGTGGAGGAGTAGGAGTATATTATACAGATGAAGATAAACCAAAGACAATAAAAGAATTTTGTAGTGCTATCATAGATAGAGCAGAAAAAACTTGCTCTAATTTAGGTATAGAAGTTCCAAAATTAATTATTGAACCAGGAAGATCTATAATAGCAAATGCAGGAAGTACACTTTATACAATAGGTTCTATAAAAGATATAAAAGATGTTAGAGTATATGTAAGTGTAGATGGAGGAATGACAGATAATATAAGACCTTCTCTTTATCATGCAGGATATGAATGTAGCATTGTTAATAAAATGAATAAAAATGTAGAAAATGAAGTTACAATAGCTGGTAAATGTTGTGAAAGTGGAGATATACTTATAAATAATGTATCTATATCAGAAATAGAAAGTGGAGATACTTTAATTACAACATCTACAGGTGCTTATGGTTATTCAATGGCGTCTAACTATAATAAAATACAAAAACCAGCTGTTATAGCAGTTAAAGACGGAGAAATAACACCTGTTTGTAGAAGACAAACTTATGAAGATGTTATATCATTAGAATTATAATAGATTATATGTAGAAATAATTAGAAGTCAATTTTCTATGTAGCAATATAGTAATTTAAATAAATATAATAAATGGAAAGTTCATAAATTAATTTTTTAAAATTAGTTTATGGACTTTTATTTTATATTTTCAAGAATTAGTAACGCCTTGTATATACTTATTAATCTATGTTAAAATTATATAAAGTAAATAGGAGGTATATCATGAAGTCTAAAATAAAAATAATAGCACTTAGTATGGTACTAGCATTTAGTTTAACAGCATGTAAGTCTAATGGAGATTCAGAAAATTTTAATGAAGGTCAAATTGCATTAGAAAGACATGATTATAGAGAAGCTATGGAAAAATTTTCTGATGTATTAGAAGGTGATGATTCAAATAAAGTTGCAAGAGATATGTATATTCAAGCGATGAGAATGATAAAGATAGAAGATTATGAAAAAAATGAAGATTATGAAAAAGCATTAAAAGAAGTAGAAAAAGTTCTTCGGTTAAAAAATGGTTCATCTAAAATAAGAAAAGAAGCTGAACGGAAAAAATCACAACTTGAAACAAGAGTTGAAAATTTAATAGAAGAACAAAAAGAAAGAAAGCAAAACGCTAAAGAATCAGCTGAAAATAATAAAGACAAAGTAGAATCAGATGCTCTTCATTCAAATTCATCAAGTTCACATAGACCAAGTCACTCTAAACCAGATGATGATGAAGATGATAAAAAGCCAGATGAAGGAACTTCTAATGGAGGAGAAAATTCTGAAAACAACCAATCAGGAGAATCTACTAATGGAGGAAATTCTGGAAATAATCAATCAGGAGGAACTTCTAATGGAGGTTCTGACAACTCAGCACAATAAAATATAAAATTTTACTTAGATTAGAAAGGTATAAATATGAGAATAAATAAATATATAGCTTCATGTGGAGTAGCATCTAGAAGAAAAGCAGAAGAACTGATAATTTCTGGAAGAGTTACTATAAATGGAGAATTAGTTACAGATTTATCTACAAAAATCGATGAAACAAAAGATATAGTGGAAGTTGATGGAAAAGTTATAAATCAAGAAGAAAAGAAAGTTTACTTATTATTAAATAAACCAGAAGGATATATAACAACAGTAAAAGACCAATTTGATAGACCAAGTGTATTAGATATTTTAAAAGATATTGAGGAAAGGGTGTATCCAGTTGGTAGATTAGATTACGAAACAAGTGGTCTTTTAATACTTACTAATGATGGAGAGTTGACATATAAATTGACACATCCAAAACATGAGGTTGAAAAAACATACCTAGCAAGTGTAAATGGAATATTTACTCCAGAAGAAAAAAGAAATTTTGAAAATGGATTAAAAATAGAAGATTACACTACAGCAAAAGCAAAACTAAAAATTATAAAAACAGATGTAGAAAAAAATTATTCTGTATGCAAAATAACTATACACGAAGGAAAAAATAGACAGGTAAGAAAAATGTGTAAAGCTGTTGGACATCCAGTAAGAAACCTTAGAAGAATACAAATGGGACGAATAAATATAAGAGGTCTTGAAATAGGTGAATATAGAAATCTAACAGAAGATGAAGTAAAATATTTAAAAAGTTTGAAATAAGTTAATATAATTATAAAAATGCTCAAATAATAAATTTGGGCATTTTTTATTAATGTAATTTTTTATGAATAGAGATAATTTTTATTAAAAAATAAAAAAGAGATTAAATAATTGTATTAAATATACAATTTGGTTATAATAGATAAGGGCAAAATGAAGTTACAAAATTTAGAAGTTGAATTTTAAATTTATTGTTTATGAAAAGAGATGAGATTATGAAAAATAATAATTTTGACAATGTAAATAGTATAGTTAAGATGTATTTACAAGAAATACTACAAGAAGGAGATATATGTATAGATGCAACTATGGGAAATGGTTATGATACAGTATATCTTGCTGAAAAAGTAGGGGTAAATGGATTTGTATATGCTTTTGATGTACAAAAAGAAGCTATAGAATCTACTAAAAAGAAAATTGAAAAATTAGATTTTGAAAAAAGAGTGAGCCTTATTTTAGATGGACATGAAAATATAGATAAATATGTAGATAAAAATATAAAATGTGCTGTTTTTAATTTAGGTTATTTGCCAAGATGTGAACATAAAATTATAACAAAGCCAGAAACTACATTAAAAGCAATAAAAGAATCATTAAATCTACTTGAAGAAAATGGTATAATTTGTATTTCTATTTATACAGGTCATGATGGTGGAATGGAAGAAAGAAATGCAATATTTGATTTTGCAATGAACTTAGAACAAAAAAAATATAATGTTTTTGAATCAAAGTTTATAAATCAAAAAAATAACCCTCCATCAATAATAGTAATAGAAAAGAAAAAACAAATAAAGAATAAATAAATTATGTTTATTTATTTTTATAAAAATATAATACAAATAAAGGTTGGATTTTTGTTATAAAAAATAATATAATATAGGTATAAATGAGGGAAAATGAAATATTCAGTTGGTGTATGTGTAATATACAGAAAATTATAATATATGTATATAAAAATTCATCAAATGAAAAATGTAGGGTAAAAGGAGAAAAAAAATGGATGAAACTTTAAAAGATAGTAAAAAACTTATATCAGATATACAAACTCAGTATACTAGATTGAGTAAGGGGCAAAAATTAATCGCACAGTATATATTAAATAACTACGATAAGGTTGCGTTTATGACAGCTTGTAAATTAGGCGAAACAGTTGGAGTTAGTGAATCTACAGTAGTTAGATTTGCAAATGCTTTAGGATATTCTGGATACCCTAAACTTCAAGCAGCACTTCAAGAGCTTATAAAAAATAAATTAACAACTGTTCAAAGAGTTGAGATGGCAAATGATTATTCAGATGAAAATGCTATTGTAAATAAAATATTAAAAAGTGATATAGATAATATTAGAGAAACTTTAGATGATATAGATGAAGAAGCTTTTCAAGAAGCTACAAAAAGCTTATTAAAAGCGAGAAAAATATATATATTAGGTATGAGAACATCTTTTGTTGTTGCACAGTACTTAGGATTTTACTTAGGAATAATTTTAGATAATGTTCATACAGTTAGAATGGATATGGGAGATGCATTTGAACAAATAGTTAGAATAGGTGAGGATGATGTTGTTATAGCGTTTAGTTTCCCTAGATATTCAAAAAAATCTTTCCAATTAGTAAAATATGCTAAAGAAAAAGGAGCTCATGTAATATCAATAACAGATAGTTTGTTTGCTCCTATAGCATCAGTTTCAGATAATACTCTAATTGTTAAGAGTAATATGGCATCATTTGTAGACTCTTTAGTACCTGCTATGAGTGTAGCAAATGCACTTGCAGTATCAGTTGGTATGAAAGAAAAAGAAGATATAAAAGAGCATTTTGACGATTTAGAACAAATGTGGGATAAATACGGAATGTTTGAATAAAAATTTTTTAAAAGGGCTGGAATCTTTGATTTTCAGTCCTCAATTTATATAAAAATAATTTTGGAGGTAGTGTTATGAAAAATTTTGACTATAGTATACCTACTAAAGTACATTTTGGGAAAGGACAAATATCTAAACTCAGAAAGGAAATTAAAAATTTTGGTTCAAATGTTTTATTGGTATATGGTGGAAATAGTATAAAAAGAAATGGAATCTATGATCAAGTTATGAAACAACTATGTGATGATGAGATAAACGTTTTTGAACTTTCAAAAATAGATCCAAACCCTAGAATAACATCTGCTAGAAAAGGAGCAGAATTATGTAAAAGCAAAAAAATAGATGTTATACTTGCTGTTGGAGGTGGAAGTGTAATAGATTGTAGTAAATTAATTGCAGCTTCAGCCTTTTATAAAGGAGATCCTTGGGAACTAGTGTTAGATAGTTCAAAAATAACAAAAGCTCTTCCTATTATATCAGTACTTACTCTTTCTGCAACTGGCTCAGAAATGGATGCATTTGCAGTTATATCTAATATGGAAACAAATGAAAAACTTGGTATGGGAAATGAACTATTAAAACCGAAAGTATCTATATTAGATCCAGAATATACATATACAGTTCCAGCTATTCAAACTGCTGCAGGAACAGCTGATATAATGAGTCATATATTTGAAACATATTTCCATAATGAAAAAGGAGCATATTTACAAGATAGATTTGCTGAATCATTGTTAAAAACATGTATAAAATATGGTGAAATAGCATTAAAAGAACCAAACAACTATGAAGCTAGAGCGAATTTAATGTGGGCAAGTTCACATGCTATAAATGGTCTAATTTCTTATGGAACAGATGGAGGTTGGTCAGTACATCCAATGGAGCATGAACTTAGTGCTTATTACGATATAACTCATGGTGTAGGACTTGCAATACTTACTCCAAACTGGATGGAATATGTATTAAATGAAAAGACAGTAGATAAATTTGCAGAATATGGTATAAATGTTTGGGGAATTGATTCATCTAAAGATAAATTTGAGATAGCAAAAGAAGCTATAAAAGCAACAAGAGGATATTTTGAAAAATTAGAAATACCAATGTCTCTTAAAGAAGTTGGTGTTGATGATAAAAACTTAGAAATAATGGCAGAATTGGCATCAAAACGAGGAGCTAAGTATGGATATATGCCATTAGAAAAAGAAGATGTCTTAAATATATACAAAATGTCTATGTAATAAAATTTTTGTTATTTTATCCATATATTAATATGAAAAAGATAGATTCTCATATATAATTATATATGGAAGGGGTGGATCATTTTGGAAAAAGAAAATTTAAGACTAGGATTTAGTGATATTTTTATACTAGTCATCGGATGTATAATGATGGCTATTTCTCTAAATCTATTTTTCAATCCTTATGGGATTGCATCAGGTGGAATAACAGGTCTAGCAGTTGTTCTTAATATGTTATTTGGTATTCCTCTTTGGATAGTAAACCTTGTTTTGAATGTTCCTTTATTTGTGGCAGCATACAAGATACTAAGCAAAAGAGACTGTATAAAAACAGTTTTAGGAATAATACTTTTAACAGTTGCATTAAAAATGACAGAAAGTATGTCTTCTATATTTATAACAGAGGATATATACCTTATAATTATTCTTGGTTCAATACTTATGGGTGTTGGTCAAGGGCTAATATTAAGAATAAACGGTTCAACTGGTGGTACAGACTTAATGGCTTTATTAATAAATAAAGTGTTCCCAACATTAAGTATACCAATTTTACTTGGAATAATAGACTGTTCAGTTATTGTAATGTCAGGATTTGCAACAGGTCAAATAGAAGTTGCTCTTTATTCTTCTGTATCTTTATACATAATAATAAAGGTAAGTGACCTTATGATTGAAGGATTTAATTATTCAAAATCATTTATGATAATATCTGACAACTCTAAAGAAATTACAAATAAGATAATGCAAGAATTAGACAGAGGTGCAACATTTCTTAAAGGAGAAGGGGCTTATACAGGAAACGATAAAAAGGTTATATTAGTTGTCGTTGAAAAGAAAGAAGTTGTAGCTTTAAAAAGACTTGTAAGAGAGGTAGATCCTAAAGCATTTATCATAATAACAGATATTCATGAAGCATTAGGAAATGGATTTAAACCGGTAACAGAATTTGAATAAATAAAATTTTGAACAAAGAAAATAAAAGACTGTTATATTGAAAATAATATCAATTAGCAGTCTTTTTTTATGTAAAAATTAATATACTTTTAGTCTTTTTTTACTAGTTCTTAGTATATGAAAGTTTATTGTATTGTTTATTTTAATAATTTATTGTTGTATAATTATAATGTTAGAGAGAATTGAATAAATTATGGAGGAAAAAATGGGAAATACTTATTATATAGTTAGACACGGACAAACAGAATGGAATATATTAGGTAAAACACAAGGACATGGTAATTCTAAGCTAACAGAAAAAGGAATATTACAAGCAAAAGAATTATCAGTTGGTATGGAAAAATATCCTATAGATATGATATTTTCTAGTGACTTAGGAAGAGCTGTTCAAACAGCAGAAATAGTTGGGGAAAAATTCGGAATAGAAGTACAGAAAACAGAAGCCTTAAGAGAGATGGGGTTTGGAGAATGGGAAGGAAAATTAATCCCAGAAATAACAGAAAAATATGCTGATATATATAAAACTTGGAGAAATGAACCTCATCTAGCTAAAATACCAGGTGGAGAAACATTAGATACAATAAAAAAAAGATTGGAAATTTTCATAAATGATTTAAATGAAAAATACGATAATAAAAATATTTTATTAGTTAGTCATTCAGTAACAGTTAGAGTATTTTTATTATTGATGTTAGATTCAGATATGAAAAATATATATAGAATAAAACAAGATAATACAGCATTAAATATAGTAGAGTGGAGAAATTATGGACCAGTTGTTACAAAAATGAATGATACATCTCATATAACTGGCGATTACAAACTTAATAATTCGGCTCTTGAATAAAAGGAGATTACAAATTTATGGCAAAAATAGTTATAGTTGGTGGGGGAGCAGCAGGAATGATGGCAGCTATTTCTGCCAGTCAAAATAGTAAAAATGAAGTATTTCTACTTGAAAGAAATGGAGAACTTGGAAGAAAGATTAAACTTACAGGTGGTGGAAGATGTAATTTAACCAATGCAAGAGAAATAGATGATTTTTTTGAAAAAGTAGTTACAAATAAAAGATTTCTTTATAGTAGTTTTGATGCTTTTTCAAATAAAGATTTATTGGAATTTTTTGATAGAATTGGTTTAAAATATAAAATAGAAAAAGACAACGATTTTAAAGTATATACAGAAAATGATAGAGCAGAAGAGCTTATAGATTCTTTAAATAAAGAGTTATTAAAAAGAGATGTTAAAATTCTTTATAATAAAAAAGTTGTAGATTTAGAAATAAATATGTTTCCAAAAGAAGAAATTTTATCAAAAAAAGATAAAATAGGGGAAGTTAAAGGAGTTATTTTAGATAATGGAGATAGAATAGATTGCGATAAGTTAGTATTAACTACTGGAGGAAGAAGTTTTTCAAGTACAGGTTCTGATGGGAATATGTATAAAATATTAAAAAAATATGGACATAAAATACTACCTCCTATTCCAGCATTAGTTCCTTTAAAAATAGAAGAATCTTGGATTATGAATATGCAGGGAATTTCACTAAAAGATGTAGAAATTTCTTGCAAAATAAAAAAGAAAAAACTAAAACAAAATGGAGATATTATATTTACTCATTTTGGAATAAGTGGACCTGCTGTTTTAATTTTATCTTCTTATATAAATAAAACATTAGAAAATGAAAATGTAGAATTAAGTATAGACTTTTTACCAAATAGCACTAGGGAAGATATATCAGAAGCGATAAGAGAATTTCCAAATAGAAATGTAATAACAAACTTAAAAGGAATATTACCTCAAAACTTTTTAAAAGCTATAGCACAACAAGCTGGTGTTTATGAAATGAAGGTAAACGAGCTTCCTAAAAAATTAGAAAATAAGATAATATCTTTAATAAAAGAAATGAAATTAACATCTACTTCTACACTAGGAATTGAACCTGCAATAGTAACATCAGGAGGAGTATCTGTAAAAGATATAAATTCTACAACAATGGAATCTAAAAAAATAAAAAATTTACATGTAGCAGGTGAAATTTTAGATGTTGATGCTGAAACAGGTGGATACAATCTACAAATTGCATTTTCTACAGGGTTTGCAGCAGGAAAAAGTGAATTTTAAAAATTATAAAATTTTTAATTAGAAAGGAAAATATTATGATAATAGCAATAGATGGACCAGCAGGAGCAGGTAAAAGTACAATTTCAAAATTAGTAGCAAAAAAATTAAATATAAATTATATAGATACAGGTGCAATGTATAGAGCAGTAACATATAAATGTCTTTCTAATGGAATAGATATAAATAATGAAGAAGAGGTTATAAAAATAGCTAAAAATTCAGAAATAGATTTTAAAGATAATAATATATATTTAGATTCAAAAATAATAAATGAAGAAATAAGAACAAGAGAAGTAAGTTCTAATGTATCTCAAGTAGCGAAAATAAAAGAAGTAAGATTTTTAATGGTAGATGTTCAAAGAGAGATTGGTAAAAGAAATTCTGTTATATTAGATGGAAGGGATATAGGTTCATATGTTTTCCCAAATGCAGATTATAAATTCTTTTTAGTAGCCACACCTGAAGAAAGAGGGAAAAGAAGATATAAAGAGTTAGTTGAAAAAGGATACGAAACAACTCTTGATGAAATTATAAAGGATATTAAAAAAAGAGATGAAATAGATTCTAATAGAGAATTTGCACCTCTTAAAAAAGCTGATGATGCTATAGAAATAGACACAACAGGTTTAAATATAGAAGAGGTAGTTGAAAAAGTGATATCGAAAATAAAATAATGAAAGAGGGAGATATAAATAATGAAATTCTATGATTTTGCTATAAAAGTACTTAGAGTTTTTTGTAAAGTATTTTTTAGATATGAAGTAATAGGGTTAGAAAATATACCTAAAGAAGGTAATATTATAATAGCTGCTAATCATAAATCTAACTTAGACCCAATATTTGTAGCATCTGCTATAACAACAAGAGAGGTAGCAGCGATTGCTAAGAAGGAATTGTTTGAAAATAAATTCTTAGGATTTATATTAAAAAAATTAAATGTAATACCTATAGATAGAGAAAATACAGGAATCTCAACGGTAAAACATATCTTAAGAGCTATAAAAAGTGGGTATATACTAGGACTTTTCCCAGAAGGGACAAGAGTTAAAGGTAAACAATTTGGAGATGCAAAAGCAGGATTAGCATTATTTGCAACTAAAGGAAAAGCTGATGTAGTACCAATATCTGTAATATCAACATACAAATTATTTAGTAAGGTAAAAATATATATAGACAAACCTATAAAAATGGACGAATATTTCAAAATGAAACTTACAAATGATGATTATGAAAAAATATCAAAGGACGTTATGCAAGTTATAATTAAAAATTATTGTGAACAATCAGATGGAATAGTTGATATTGAAGGAATAGAATATAAATAAATATATAAAGAGTAGAATGTAAATATATAAGGAGGAGTAATATGAATTTAAAAATTTCTGAAAAAGCAGGATTTTGCTTTGGTGTAAAAAGAGCAATGGGTCTTGCTTGGAAAGAACTTTGTGAAGAAGATGAAAAAAAATTGTATGCTTTAGGACCTCTTATACACAATAAACAAGCAGTTGAAAAATATGAACAAAGAGGATTAATAACATCAAATGATATAGAAGAAGTTCCAAATGATGTAAGAATGATAATAAGATCTCACGGTGTATCAAAAAGTATATATGAAAGAGCAGAAGAAAAAAGTTTAGAGGTAATAGATACAACTTGTCCTTTTGTAAAAAAAATACATGATATAGTTCAAAAAAATTATAATGAAGGTAAAATAATAATTTTAATAGGTGATAAGAATCATCCAGAAGTAATTGGAATAAATGGTTGGTGTAAAAACACTTCTATAATAATAAAAACAGAAGAAGAAGCAAAAAACTTAAATTTAGACGCTGAAAATGAATACTGTGTTGTAGCACAGACGACTATGAATTTAGAAGTATATGGAAGAATAGTTGAAATCTTAAAATCAAAATCAGATAAAATATTTTTCCATAATACAATATGTTCTTCAACAAAAGCAAGACAAGAAGCAGCTAGAGATTTAGCAAAAGAAATGGATTGTATGGTTGTAATAGGCGGTAAGCATAGTTCTAATACTCAAAAACTAGTTGGTATTTGTAAAGAAATATGTCCAACATTTTCTATAGAAGTAAAAGAAGATTTAAATGTAGAAGAAATTAAAAAATTTGAAAATATAGGAATAACAGCAGGGGCATCAACACCAGATTGGATTATAGAAGATATAATCTCTTTTTTAGAAAGCATATAGAATATAAAATTTTATAAAACTAATAAATTTAACAGTATAATAAATTCTAAGATAAATAGTATTTATTATGCTGTTTTTTTATTAGGAAGATAGTAATCTAACCAGAATATTTCACTTTAAAAATAATTTAGATTAATAATTATTTTTAATCTAAAATAATTTATGGTATAATATAGTTAAAAATATAGGGGGGATAGATATGAAAATTTTTGAAACTATCTTTGATATTTGTTATTTAATAACCATTATTACAGTGGGAATTAAAATTATCAAATCATCAAAAAAAGGAAGCCATTTAAAATTATTTGGTATAATGGCAATTGTATTGGGATGTGGAGATGCCTTCCACTTAGTACCGAGAGTATACTCATTATGGACAGTAGGTATAAATAATGACCCTGCTGCATTAGGTTTTGGAGAAATGGTAGCATCAATAACAATGACTATTTTTTATGTTATCTTATATAATATATGGGAAATGAGATATGATATAAAAAACGACAAAACTCTAAAAACAGTAATATATTTATTAGCTATAGTAAGAATAATACTTTGCTTATTACCACAAAATGATTGGTTTGCAGCAAATCCACCACATATATGGGGAATATACAGAAATATACCATTTGTAATAATGGGATTATTAATAATTATAATTTTCTATAAAAAAGCAAAGGAAAATAAAGATTCAAGTTTTAGATATATGTGGTTAGCTATAACATTAAGTTTTGGATTTTATATACCAGTAGTGCTATATGCTCATATAATACCAGCAGTTGGAGCTTTAATGATGCCTAAAACATTAGCTTATGTTTGGATTGTATTTATGGGATATAATGCTTTAAAAAATTCAAAAGAAGAATTAAATAACCAGTAATTTATATCAAAAATTAAATAAAGATACTATATTTAATAAAGATATTATAGTAATGAATAAAAAAGAGATGTATGAATTAAACTCATACATCTCTTTTTTATTTATTTAAAAGTTAGTTCTATTTTCTTTAATAAATTCCTCATAATCTTCAAGGTCTTCTTTAGAAGGCTCGATAAATTCTTCTGCTACATTATTTTTAAATCCTATTCTTCTAGCAGGTTTATCATCATCTAATTTTGGTGCAGAAGTAATTAAAAAATTGATTTGAGAAACATGTTGAATTAATTCTGCATAATTTCCATTTACATAGCCAAAGTAATGGATTAAAGATGGATTACTGTACCCAATATCTGTTATATGCATAAGTACACTTTCTCCAAAATTAGTTAAGTAAAGAGCTATTTCCTTATCTTTATCTAAATATTGCTCAAAATCATAAATACTTTCCATTATTCTTTGGTATTGATAATCTGCAAGTTCATAATCTCTTGAAGATACAGATTTTTTTATCTTACCTGTTAAAGTATCTGTAATAACATTAGAATCATTTTTACGCATAAAAATCACTGCCCTTCAAAATATTTTTATTTAAATTAATTATAATATTATTTGAAAACTTTTTCAATGTAGTTATAAGAGATAACAACAAAATATTTTTAATAAAATAATAATAAAATACCTATCTAAATAAGTATTAGCAATATATATGAATATATAAGAAAAACTTTGTAAAAAGATAATTAATATATGATATAATAAATTTTGTATAGAATATAATGTGTATGAAGAGGTGTAGATTATGGCAAAAAATATAGAAGATTATTATAAATTAAATATATTTAATGGCGATCAACTTTATCAGATAGATTTAGGATTGAAAGAAGGTTTAGATGTTGATATTTATGCAAAATGTGAGTATAAATTTGATCAAATGTATGAAATAAGAATGGGAATAAAAGAAGGTCTTGATATATCATATTATACGAATCATAAATTAGATGCAAATCAAATGTACGAAATAAGAAAGGGATTAGAAAGAAATCTAGACGTTTCAATATATGCAGATGATATTTTTATTTGGAGCCAGATGGAACAGATAAGAATGGGTTTAGAAAGTGGTGTTGATGTTTCTAAATATGCAAAAAATACTTGTTATACATCTGTTATGGAGCAAATAAGAAAAGGCTTAGAAAATGGTGTCGACATATCAAAATACACTGAAAGAAAACTTTTTGCAAATCAGATGGAGCAGGTAAGGCTAGGATTAGAAAATGGAATAAATCCAGAATCTTATGCTTGGAGAAAATTTGATGCCTCTGAAATGAAAAATATGAGATTAGAATTAGAAAAAGAAAAAATATAGATTTAATGATTAAATTTTAAAAAGGCTTAGTAATACTTGCTAAGCTTTTTTGTATATAATCAAACTTATATGGTATAATATCTTTTGATTAAGTTTATTTTAAGGATTTAATGATAATATGATTTAAAATAGCGATTTTAAACTTATTATTTCAATCTATTTGTATAAAATAAATATAGTATTGAAAAACTAATATTTAAAAATATTATATAAGATTATAAAGATAAGTTAGTAGAAAATATTAAAAGAATAAATAAAGAAAGGAGTATGTCAAAACTAAAAATATTATAGAATTTAAAAATAAAGATAATATATCTAAATTTAAATTATTAAAGAGTAAATAAATTAAATAGATTACTATTTATATTATTCAAAATTGAATTTAATAAGTATGTGATTAAATATAATTTATAGATATTTATAGATTTTTGACAATAAAAGTTAGATGAATCCAAAAAAACCGAAAAAGTCGATTTTATACTACTATGCTATGATGATGATTTTTGTAATGTTATTAAATATACTTGTATTTCCAAGTATGATGGAAAGAAAGACAGTGCAAATAAGTTATAGCAAATTTGAGCAAATGTTACAAAAAGAAGAGATAAAATCAGTGGAATTAGATAATGATAAAATAGCAATCATTCCTAAAAAGAAAACTGATAGGAATATATATGTAACAGGTAATATGCAAGACCCAAATATTATTACAAAACTTAATGACAAGAAAGTTTCTTTTAGTAAAGAAATTCCAAAAGAAACATCTCCTCTTGTAAACTTTTTACTTACATGGATATTACCATTTGTCATTTTAGGAGTTATAGGTAATCTTATGATGAGAAATCTTTCTAAAAGAATGGGTGGAAATTCTATGCAGTTTGGTAAATCAAATGCAAAAGTATATGTACCTGCACAAAGTGGAAAAAGATTTTCGGATGTAGCAGGACAAGATGAAGCAAAGGAAGCTTTAACCGAAATAGTAGATTTTCTTCATAATCCTGAAAAATATAGAGAAATAGGTGCTCAAATGCCAAAAGGAGCTCTTTTAGTAGGGCCTCCAGGAACAGGTAAAACACTTTTAGCAAAAGCTGTTGCAGGTGAAGCAGGAGTTCCGTTCTTTTCAATTTCAGGCTCTGAATTTATAGAAATGTTTGTTGGTATGGGAGCTGCTAGAGTAAGAGATTTATTTAAACAAGCTAAAGAAAAAGCTCCTTGCATAGTCTTTATAGATGAAATAGATGCTATTGGTAAAAAAAGAGATGGAGCAAATGGTATGGGTGGAAATGATGAAAGAGAACAAACACTTAACCAGTTGCTAAGTGAGATGGATGGATTTGATGGTGGAGTAGGAGTTGTAATATTAGCAGCTACTAATAGACCAGAAAGTCTTGATAAAGCTCTTTTAAGACCAGGTAGATTTGATAGAAGAGTTCCAGTAGAATTACCAGATTTAAAAGGTAGAGAAGCTATATTAAAAGTTCATGCAAAATCAGTTAAATATAATGAGGAAATAGATTTTAATGAAATTGCAAGAGCTACATCAGGTGCATCAGGTGCAGAGTTGGCAAATATAGTAAATGAAGCTGCACTTAGAGCTGTAAGAGATGGAAGAAAATTAGTTGAACAAATGGATTTAGAAGAAGCAGTTGAAACAATAATAGCAGGTTATCAAAGAAAAGGTGCTGTAATTAGTCCTAAAGAAAAGAAAATAATAGCTTATCATGAAATAGGACATGCACTAGTAGCTGCGATAAATAAACATTCTGCTCCAGTACATAAAATAACTATAGTACCTAGAACTTCTGGTGCACTTGGGTATACAATGCAGGTTGAAGAAGGCGAAAAAGTTTTAATGTCTAAGGAAGAAGCTATAGATAAAATAACTACATTTACAGGTGGACGTGCAGCAGAGGAAGTAATATTCAATATGTGTACATCAGGTGCATCAAATGATATTGAACAAGCTACAAGAATAGCTAGAGCGATGATTACAAGATTTGGTATGAGTGATGAATTTGGAATGGTAGCTTTAGAAACTTTAAATAACCAGTATTTAGGTGGAGATACTTCTTTAGCATGCTCAGATGAAACATCTTCAAAAATAGATAAAGAAGTAATTGAACTTGTTAGTAATTGTCATAAAAAAGCAACTCAGATACTTGAAGAAAATATAGACAAACTACATGAGCTAGCTGAATATCTTCTTGAAAAAGAAACTATAACAGGTGAAGAGTTTATGAATATATTAAATGGAAAAGATAATGATGAAGAGATAGATAAAAATTCATCTGATAATCAAGAAAAAGATTTAAACTCTGAAAATATAAAAGAAGATATAGAAATAGAAACTGAAGTAAAATCAGATTCAGAAACATCGGAAACAGAAGAATAAAATATAACAAATCTTTAATAATTTAAATATTAATGTTAACTTTAATAGTTTAGATATTAATATTAAAGAGAAAATTATTTTTAATAAAAATATATAATTTAAATACAATATATAAATAAAAAGGCTTTATCTAATTTAGATAAGGCCTTTTGTGTATATAAAAATAAGTTTTAAGAATATTTCATTGAAACTTTAATATTTTATTGCAAGTTTAATATTTTTCTATAAGAAATTTATTTACAATAGTTCTTCCTATAACATCAGAAATCCAGTTATATTTTACAATAACATCTTTATATTCTAAAAAAGCTCCTTTTGGCATAGGAACATTGCTATCTGTCATTGTTTCAATAAGAGTTATTAACTTCAATAAAGTATTTTGGTCTTGTTCAGCAATTCTATCATCTGCAAAAATCATCTTTTTTATATCTAAATAATCAGTATTGTTATTTATATAATATGAAGAACTATCTACTATATCTTCAGAAGAAATATTTTTATTACATATTTTATCATTATTCTCTTTTTTATCTATATTGTAGTTTTCATAATTTTTTTCAAATTTATATTTTGAAGATTCATCAATTTTATTATCAAAATCTCTTTTAAAGCATGAATCATCTTCTATTGAATCAGGTATAAAAGAACCTCTTTTAAAAGAAAATGAAGGAACAGAATTTATCTCATCAGATGGTTTATCAAATTCTAGACCTTTTTGAAGAACTTCCATAACCATAACAGTATCGCTTATAAATACTTTTGCATTTAAATATCTTTTTTCACTTAAAGCAACTAAAGTTTCTCTAATTTCTTCAAGAGTCATATTTTTAATCTTTTCATCTATAAAATCATCTTTCATTAATACCTTTCTATCCTCTAAGGCATATGGTTTTATAAATGAAAGAATATTTTTCTCGTTTTGAGTAAGCATATATATACCTCCTTAAAGTTATTAATATAAATTTATATATTATTATACTACATTTTAGAGAATAAATAAAAAAACTTATTTAATATATGTTGATAATAAAAATAAATTAATAAGGTATTTTGGCTAAAAGTTAGTGTATGGTATAATTTAATAGAGGTGATTTAAGTGAATTTAAAAATATATCCAAAAAAATTATCTGGAGATATTATTGTTCCACCTTCAAAAAGTTTTGCACATAGAGCACTTATATGTTCATCGCTTGCAGAAGGGAAAAATACAATAAATAATATAGAATTATCTGATGATATAAAAGCAACATTATATGGATTAGAAAAAATAGGTATAAAATATAAATTAGATAAAAATAAGATAGAGATAGAAGGAATAAATATAAAAACATATAATAATACAGAAATGTGCAACATAGATTGTAATGAATCAGGATCTACACTTAGATTTTTAATTCCTATTGTAGCAGCACTTGGTATTAAATGTAAGTTTAAAATGAGTGGGAATTTAGGGAAAAGACCTCTTGATATTTATTATGATATATTTAGAAAAAATAATATATACTTTGAAAAAGAAAGAAATAGTCTTTTCATAAATGGGAAACTAAAATCAGGTATATATGAAATACCTGGAAATGTAAGTTCTCAATTTATTACAGGAATGATGTTTGCACTTTCACTTTTAGAAGAAGATTCTGTTATAAAAATTATAAATAAAATAGAATCTAAAAGTTATATTGATATAACATTAGAATGTTTAAGAGATTTTGGAATAAAAATAGAAAATAATAATTATCGTGAATTTATAATAATTGGAAAACAAAAATATAATAACATAGAATATACAGTAGAGAGCGATTTTTCTCAAGGAGCATTTTTCTTATGTGCAGATGCTATAGGAAATGATATAAATATAAAAGGTCTTAATGAAAATTCAGTTCAAGGAGATAAAGTTGGCATAGATATTTTGGAAAGAATGAATTGTAAAAAATTATTTGATAAAAATAAAAATATAAAAATTATAACAGATAATTTAAAAAATACTAAAATAGATGCATCAGATTGTCCAGATATAATTCCAATTTTTTCCGTATGTGCTGCATTTGCAAATGGTAATACAGAAATAATAAATGCAAAAAGGTTGAGAATAAAAGAGTGTGATAGACTTCACGCAATTAGCGAAGAACTATCAAAACTAGGATGCAATATAATAGAAAAAGAAGACTCGATTATAATTAATGGAAACGGTAATAAAAAATTAAAAGGAGATTCTACTGTTTGGAGCCATAAAGATCATAGAATATGTATGATGTTATCAATAGCATCGACTATTTGTGAAAAAGAAATAATTATAAAAGATGCTGAATGTATTTCAAAATCATATCCAAGATTTTTTGAAGATTTTAAAAAACTAGGTGGAGAATATAAGATATTGGGAGATGATATAGTTGAGTAGTATGTGGGGAAAAAATATAAAAATTTCTATATTTGGCGAATCTCATGGTAAAGAAATAGGTGTTGTAATAGATGGAATTGAATCTGGATTTGAGATAGATTTTGATAAAATTAAAAAGCAGATGGATAGAAGAAAACCAGGTCAAAATAAATTATCGACATCTAGAAAAGAAGAGGATATTCCAGAAATAGTAAGTGGTTTTTTTGAAGGTAAAACAACAGGAACACCCCTATGTGCAGTTATAAAAAATAAAGATAAAAAGTCAGTTGACTATACACAAATAAAAGATAATTTTAGACCAGGACATGCTGATTATACAGGGTTTATTAAATATAAAGGATATAATGACTACAGAGGAGGAGGACATTTTTCAGGAAGACTTACTGCACCAATAGTATTTGCAGGTGCAATATGTAGACAAATACTTGAAAAAAACGGAATAAAAATTGTATCCCATATAAAATCAATAAAAGATATAGATGACGATAAATTTGATTATGTAAATATAAGCGATAATACAATACAAGAATTATCAGAAATGAATTTTCCTGTTATAAACAAATGTGTAGAAAGTAAAATGAAAAAAGAAATATTAGATGCTAGAGAAAATTTAGATTCAGTTGGGGGAAAAATAGAATGTGCTGTAGTAGGGATAGATGCTGGATTTGGAAGTCCTATATTTGATACTATTGAATCAACTATATCTAGTATGATGTTTTCTATTCCTGCTGTAAAAGGAATTGAATTTGGAAGTGGATTTAATATATCTTCTATGTATGGTTCAGAATCCAACGATGAATTATTTATTGATGATGAATATAATATTAAATCCAAAACAAATAACAATGGTGGAGTTATTGGTGGAATAACAAACGGTATGCCGATAGTATTTACTGTGGCGATAAAGCCAACACCATCAATAGCTAAAAAACAAAATACAATAAATATATCAAAAATTAGAGAGTTAGAAGATAATATAAATATAGTTTCTAATAGGGAAAATATTAAAAATACAGAAATAGAGATAAAAGGAAGACATGACCCTTGTATAGTTCAAAGAGCAGTAAGTGTGGTAGAAAATGCTGTGGCAATTGCAATTTTAGATATAATTTATGATAAATAGGAGAAAATTATGAATAAATTAGATGAATATAGATTAGAAATAGATGAAATAGATGAAAAAATAGTAAAATTATTTGAAAAAAGAATGGAAACTGTATTAAAAGTTGCTAATTATAAAAAAGAAAATAATATGGAAATTTTACAAGTTGATAGAGAAAATATAGTACTTGATAAAGCTATTAATAATTTAAATAATAAAGAATATTCTGATGATATAAAAGAGGTATTCAAACTTATCATGAAGTTAAGTAAAAATAAACAAAACGAAAAATTGAATTTATAATAATGATTTGAAAATTAAAAAATTCATTTTATAAAGAGGCATTGATATGAGTATAAGCTTAATTTTAGCGATTATTTTTTATATATATTTTATAGTATTGTTTTTCCTTATGAATGGTGTAGCTTTTAGCGGTTTCTTTTTTATATTAGGAAGCATATGTTTAATTTACCATTTATCTAGAAATAAAATAAAAAAATGTAGAGGTCTATATATGTTTATTAAAGGATTTATAGTGATAATAATATCTATATTTATTATTGTGGAAAGTATGATAATATCTTTTCCTAAAAACAATATAGAAAATTGTGATTATGTAATTGTTTTGGGTGCTAGAGTAATTGGAAATGAGGTTGGACTTACATTAAAAGGTAGACTTGATAAGACCTTAGAGTATATAGAAAAAAATAATAATAGTAATTGTAAAGTAATTGTTTCCGGTGGAAAAGGAGATGATGAAAATATTTCAGAAGCAGAAGCGATGAAAAGGTATCTTGTGAAAAAGGGATTAAATTCAAATAGAATAATAAAAGAGGATAAGTCAGTTAATACAAATGAGAATTTTAAATTTTCAAAGGAAAAAATAGAAAAAGATAGTAAAAAGGAAATATCAAATTTAAATATAAAAGTAGTTACAACTGATTTTCATGCTTTTAGAAGTAGTAAGTATGCAAAAAATATAGGGTATCGTAAATTAAATTTCTATACTGAAAAAACTAAGTGGTACTTAGTACCTGTTTTATATGTAAGAGAATTTTTTGCGATTATAAAAATGTTTATAATTAATTTTATATAAATTTTTTGGAATTATTTCTTTATTTATTAATGCTAATAACTATCTTTTTAATTTAGAAATAATATATATTGAAGTTATTTTTAAAAATGTATATTTTAAAAAAATAATTGCAATTTTTTATTTATAAAATTTTAACAAATAACAAAAAATAATGTTTGAAACTTTGCTCAAAATATGATAATTTAAATAATGTATGATTAAGATGAGTGAAGGAGAGATTACATGTTTGAAATGAAAGAACTTTTAAAAAATGAAGCAAACGAATGTTTATTATGCAAAAAACCAAGTTGTAGAACAAACTGTCCAGTTCATACAGATATACCAGGCATAATAAATCTATTTAAAGAAGGAAAAATGGAAGAAGCAGGAGAAATATTATTCGAAAATAACCCAATGTCAGCAATATGCGCAATGGTCTGTCCACACGAAGATCAGTGTTTTGGTCATTGTATAAAAGGAATAAAAAAAGATCCAGTTGAATTTTATAAAATAGAAGAATATATATCTAGAGAATTTTTAAAAACAGGAAAAATAACTATAAAAGAAGAACCTAAAAATCAAAGAGTTGCAGTAGTTGGTTCAGGACCAGCTGGTTTAACAATAGCTACTGAATTAGTTAAAAAAGGTTATAAAGTTACTGTTTTTGAAAAAAATGGTAGAGTTGGTGGTATATTAAGATACGGTATACCTGATTTTAGATTACCAAGAGAAATAGTAAAAGATATGATAAGAATATTAGAAGAAGCAGGAGTTACATTTAAAACAAACACTGCTATTGGTCAGGTTATAACTTTAGATAAATTATTCTATGATGGATATGATGCTGTGTTTATAGGAACAGGAACTTGGAGTCCAAAGAGATTAGATATAAAAGGTGAAACTTTAGGAAATTCATTATACGCTATAAACTACTTAAGATCACCAAAAAGATATAATTTAGGTAAAAAAGTTATAGTTATAGGTGCTGGTAATGTTGCAATGGACGCAGCTAGAAGTGCTAAACATTATGGAGCAGAAGAAGTTGTAATAGCATATAGAAAAGACTTCTGTGATATGAAAGCTTGTAAAGCAGAAATAGAAGAAACTAAAGAAGATGGAGTAGTGTTTGATACATATAAAGCTCCTATAGAAATAACAGAAGAAGGAGTAGTACTTGCTGACACTCAAAGAGTTAAAGATGAAAACGGTAGAGAGTCTGTTGTTATGATAGAAGGAAGCGAAAAATTATATGAATGTGATTCTATATTAATAGCTGTTAGCCAGACTGCTAGAAATACAATCGTTAAAAACAATCCAGAATTAGAAGTTAATAAATGGGGTCTTTTAGTAACTGATGAATACGGCGAAACTACTAAAGAAGGAGTATTCTCAGGAGGAGATGTTACTTCTGGACCAAGTACGGTAATAGAAGCAGTTGTAAACTCTAAAAAAGCAGCTGAATCTATAGATAAATATCTAACTGAAAAAAGAAATAAATAATTTTATAAAAAAAGGACTATGTATATAGTCCTTTTTTGTTTGAAGAATTTATTTATAATTTGAAGAATTTATCTATAAATAGATTTTATTCAAATTAGTCTCTTTTTTTCAATATTTCTGTATAAGATATTTTAGAAATTTTTCTATATAAAAGAATATATACTACAAAATAACTCAATAATATCAGACCTATAATAAATCCATACATACAAGGAGATAGATATCCACCCATATAAGATTCAATATCTGATACAGTAGCTGGGAAAATAAAATCTACAATTAATTTTGAAATTGGTACACTTATAAAAATACTCATCAAAATAATTATAAATGTGCTATTTAGATATAGCTTTTTGACTTCTGAATCATTATATCCGAATATTTTCAATAGAGAAATACTAAAAGAAGATCTATCAATGATGATTTTCATAAGTAAATACATTACACAACAGAATAATATGACAGATATAACAATCATTAAAATAAGCATATTCATCATAATATCCAACATCTTATTTCCAACGTCTGACAATTCTTTTGTAGAAACAAGTGATAAAAGCATATTTTCATCTATATCGAGTTTATTATTTGAAATTATGGTATTGTAATAATCATCTGGAACATTACTTAATTTTCTCATAGCATCGACATTCATAAAGAAATATAATCCATTTGAATAAGGAACAATATCAGAAATAGTAACACAGTAATTTTTATCTTCTAATTCATCATGCAGTATAACTACATCACCTTTTTTATAGCCAAATTTTTTAGATGCTGAATCAGATATAGCAATATAGTTTTTATCATTTTTTAATTTATCAGAGAAAGTAAAGTATTCACTATCATCTTTTACACCCATAATAGTTACGTTCATATAGTCATCGGTAATATAAAATTTAGTTTCAGCAGATTTTATATAAGCTTCTTCTCCTTTTTCAGGGATATCTTCTAATGGATTTGCAAGAAGATAAGTATATTTATTTGGAACATTTTTTTCTATATTATCTGTATATTTTGTCACAGCCCCATATATAGAAAGCCCCCAAACCATTAAAAGTATAGAAAGTCCCATTCCTATAAACATAAGAATGAAAGTTTTCCATTCTCTAATAACTTGTCTAATCTTATATGAAGTCATATAAGTAAATTTATTTAAAGATATATTGAAACTTTTCTTAACTTTTTTCTCTTTTCTTAATAAACTTAGAGGTTTTTGATTTAATTTTATAGATAATATAAAATAGTTTATTACAATAGTAAAAATATTAGGCATAAATAAACCATATACAATTAAATAATTATCAATAACAATTTTTAATGGAGGATATGAATATATAGTAACATTTCCAGTTGCTATGAATTTGGTTAAAAAATATGTAAAAATTAAACCAATAATAGAGCCCAAAAGAACTACCAAAATTGGTAAAATTAAAAAATGTTTAACAAGTTCTTTCTTTTTATATCCCATAGCATACAATGTTCCTACTATTTCGCTATTTGTATCTACATTGTGTGAAGCAAATACAGAAAACATGAAAGCTATCAATGCAAATGCAAATATTCCTACATATAGACCGCAAGTCTTATTTAGAGCAGCATCATCAGAAGCTGCATTTATTCTTTTGTTATTATCTTTTTTGATAAAAGAAGATAAATTAATAGTATCTATATCATATAATTCATCTGTTATTTCAGTAATATCATCGCCCATAATTTTTATACCATTTGATATTTCATTACTTCCTTTTTTTAATTGGTACGCACTATTTGCAATATTATGACTGCCTGATTTTTGAGCTTCTAAAGACGATATCAATGGAGCTAATTCTGGAATATTAAGACTAGATATAGCATTTTTCGTACTATCAAGGCTATTTGCTAATTCATTAGCACCGCTTTGTAATCTATCAAGACCATTAGATAATTTATTGCTTCCATTTAAAAGAGTTGATATAGAATCATCTCTTTCATTTTTAAAATCTTCAGCCTCTTTGTATAGATTTTTTAGATAAGTATCTGTAATTAGTTCTTTATCACACTCTAAATCTATCAAGTAATCTTTTAACTCAGAATCTTTTACATCAGAGTTTATTTTTTTGTAAGAATATTGATAAATTTCTCTATCACCACTATCTTTTACAATGGATTTTAAAGTATTGTCAGATACAAAAATAAGGCCAAATTTTTTATTATTAGTTCCTAAATCTGTAAGATTTTTTATAGGATATATATAATCAGGAACACAGCCTATACCACAGATAGTATAATTTTTTCCTGCGATGTTAATAGAATCATTTATTTTATAATTATTTTCATCAGCATATTTTTGCTCTATGATTACTTCTTTATCAGAAATAGATTTTCTACCTTTTAAGATTTCTATTTTATTTATTTTGTTTCTAAAAGAAAATATCCTCAGTTCTCCATTATTGAACGAAATATCTACATAATATTGCTTTTCTATATCAAAACCTTTTTCATTTATATTTTCAACTTGACTATTATTCAATGGAGTATATAGTGAAAAGTTACCATCTTCAACATTAGTCCTATTTTGATAAATAGAGGTTGTATAATCTATTGAGTCAGTAGATGAAGCTAGGCTACAAACCATAGAAACTGATAGGATAACTATAAAAAATAGAGCAAAATATTTAAAAGGATTGTTCTTTAATTCTCTAAAAACTCTTTTATTAAGAATCATAATATACCTCCTTTACCATTCTATATCTTTTGCTGGAATTATATTTTCATTTTTTCTATCTATTGATATATGTGCATCTCTAATTTCTAAAATATGAGATGACATATTTTGAATGGCTATATTATGAGTGACTATTATTATAGTTGTTCCATATTTTTTATTTATTTTTTCTAATAAACATAAAATATCTTTAGAAGAATGAAAATCTAAAGCTCCTGTTGGTTCATCACAAAGCAAAACAGATGGATTTTTTATTATTGCACGAGCAATAGCACATCTTTGCTGTTGTCCACCAGATAGTTGAGGTGGAAATTTATTGATATGCTCTTTTAAATCTAAAGTTTCTAATAATTCATCTATATCTAATGGATTTTTAGATAAATATTCACAAACTTGTATATTTTCTTTCACAGTTAAATCAGGAATAAGATTATAAAATTGGAATACATATCCAAAATATTCCCTTCTATAATTAGAAAGTTTTTTATTTGATAAAGATGATATTTCCGTATGATTTACATTTACAATTCCAGAATCGATATTATCTAGACCTCCGATAATATTTAAAAGAGTAGATTTTCCAGAGCCACTAGGTCCTACTATTGTACAAATTTCACCTTTTTCAATATTTAAATTAACTTTATCTAAAATAGTATTCTTACCATATGATTTTGTAACATTTTTTAAATT
>NZ_JARIBH010000051.1 GCF_029264495.1 Peptacetobacter sp. | reverse complement strand
TCATTTATAGGAACTTTATTTACTATACTTTTATTTTCTATTATTATGAAATTTCCCTTTTTCCTTTTTATATCATTTATACAACTTAACAAATGAGTTTTTAATTCTTCGTAGTTTATCGGTTTTAGCAAATATCTATATGCTCTAACGATATACCCCTCTTGAATATAATCAACTAAAGAAGTAATAAATATTATCTCTGAAATATCATTTTCTTTTCTTATAATCTTTGCCAAATCCATCCCAGACACTTCATCCATTTTAATATCTAAAATGAATATATCTGTATCCTTTAATATATCTTTTTCTTTCAAAACATCTTCCGCAGATTTAAATATTAAAAGTTCTAATTCTTCTTTAACCTCTTCAAACACTTTATAAATATATCCTTTTAATTCTTCTCTTTGTAACAACTCATCATCACAAATAGCAATCTTAAACATTACATTTCCCCCATAAAAAAAGGACTATATATAACTAAGGTTAATATATCAGTCCTATTTATTTTGTAATATTATATTACTAATGAAAGTTTAATTTATCAATATATTTTGCTATTTTGTAATAATTTGTATCTATTTATACAATATACGCTAATCAAATATAGTTACTTTCCTAATCGGTAATATTCTAATAGCAACTTCCCCTATTATGTAAGATTTCTTTATTGTTCCAATTGAACTATCTCTACTATCTCTGCTGTTAGATCTATTATCACCTAAAACAAATATCTCATCGTTAGGTACAATAATTTTTATCTTTCATTTTCACTCTATCCTATATATCAATCTAAATAAATTTTTATTTTTTACGCTCTACTTTATTCTTTTTCTAGTAAAACTACTTTTGTCGATATTTCCTTTATATCCTTATCATGTGTTGCAACAATTATTGTTTTACCTTTTTCATTTTCTTTTTTTAAAAGCTCTAAAATCACATACTTATTCTTTTCATCCAAAGATCCTGTTGGTTCATCGGCAAGTATTATATTTGTATCATGTAGTAACACTCTTGCCATTGCAACTCTCTGCTGCTCTCCACCAGATAATTCATATATAAAGCTTTTTATCTTATCACTCAATCCAACATACTTCAAAACTTCTCTTATTTTCTCGTCCTTTTCAGGTTTAGAGTGTTTCCTATATTCTAATGCCAATTTAAGATTATCATACACAGTCATATCATCTATAAGGGCATAACTCTGAAAAAGATAGCTTATCTCATTTCTTCTCATTAATATAGCTTCTTTTGAATTTATCCCTATATTTTTTCTTCCATTTATTATTACATCACCAGAGTCAAATTTTTCTAACAGCCCTATTATATTTAATAACGTACTCTTTCCACTTCCACTCTCTCCATATATAGAAACAAACGCTCCTTCTTCAAACTCTATACTAAAATCTTTAAATATAGTTCTATTTCCATATTTTTTATTAAGTTTATCTATCTTTATCAAAAAATCACCTACTTCAAATCTATATAGCTTATATCTGTTTTTCTTATCTTAATAGCAAGGTATGCAAACTCTAAAACAACAAGTCCTATGTATATTAAAATAACTGGCGTAAAGTCCATCTTATAATAGAAGTTCATTTTTATATACATATAGAACTCTCTCCAAATTACAAGAATATACGCAAAAGAGAATATATTTTTTAAAGCATAGCCATTGAAATAGGATTTAAATATTTTCATTCTATTGTATCCTAAGAAATACTTTATACCTATTTTTTTCTTATTGCTTTCTATATATTCATCTAAGTCTACTTTTATCATACCTAGCGAGAAAATAACCATCAACACTACAAGAATTGAGTATGTTATCAGACTTTTTCTTAACATGATTGTTGCTCTATCTTCCATTCCCTGTATTGTGTCAATTCTTGAAAATCTATCTAATAACTTTGTTTCATAAAGTATTTTCTCTACTTCTTTCTCTGGATTTTTTATATCATCTACTTTAAATTTCATATACCCATTGTTTATAGCTGAAAAATACATTCCATTTCCTGCATATGGCATATATCCCATATCACTAAAATTTTTAGAGTTTATAACAAATGCTATAGGGGATATTATATAATTTGTTTCTCTTAGCATTTCATCATTTAGTGGAAATTCGTTGTTAAGTGAGTCGAATTTTTGATTGTCATCAATATATATTATGTTTTCTTTTAATTTATCAGCATTTTTCCCAATATACCTTTTCTCTATAATTGACTCATTTTCTCTAACATTTAAATATTCTTTATAATTTTTTATATCCTTCATTTTATTTTTATTTTTGTAAATAATAGATCCTTCAGATACTCTAAATAAATGATCATCTTTAATAAACCTTAAAACTTCCTTATTTCCTTTATATCTTTCAGGAACCAAAACTGTAATTGTGTATTTATCATCATATATATTTTTTATTCTATTCCCATTTTCATCATATATTTTTACTTTTTCAAGATAGTTATTGTTTATATAAACATAATCATCTAAAAATTTTGCTTCCTCAAAAGTTGTTATATTTGCCAAAGGTTTATTTCCAGGTTTTAAATATAGTCCACCCTGTTCATTTGATAATTTCCATTCTTCTGCTTGTTTTTCCATAACTTCAAAAGTTGTTCCTAAGTTTCTACTTTCTAGAATTCTAAAGTCTGTACTTATTGTTACATAATTATTATTTCCAAGTCTACTTCCGATATCTCTATTTTTATATTCAAAGAAATAATTCGCAAACATACCTACAAGAGCTACAGTAAACGCAGTAAATAATGACATTAAAACTTTATTTACTTTTGTATATTTTATTTTTTCTTCCTTATTAATAGTCTTTATACTTACTCTAAATACCATAGTAGTAGAAATAATTAAATTTAAGGTAAATAAAATGGCTAAATATATTATTGTTGGTTTCAATAAATATATCAAATACCTAAAATCTATGAATTGCGGATATGTTTTTACAACAAAAAATACAATAATACATATAATTGCTGTTATAAAACCTATAATATTTTCATTTTTATTTATAACTAGTATTATTTTTATATTTGAATAACCAAGCATTTTATATACAGAAATTTTCTTTCTATATATTTCTTTATTTTTAAACATCATAACCAATAGTATAAGAGATGATACAATAAATGCAGCAGAGTATAATATATCCATATCGTTAATAAAGCCCATAATATATTCTGCTTTTGGAATTATTGTCGCTTCAAATTTATTATCTTCATTAATTCTATTAACAAAATTTAATACATTACCATTAACTAAATATTCACCATATATTCCAGTATTATCTATACTTTTATAATTAACTTCTCTTATTACAAAGTCATTACTTTTTATTTCTTTTATATTATTATCTTCTTTAAAATTATATAAATTTATTCTAACTTTTCCACTTTGATAATTTAATAGAGTCCCTATCTTTTTTATATCTAATCCTTTAGACATTGATTTTAAATATTTTATCTGTTCATCTTTAGATATATATTCTGTTGTTTTATGTTTATTTGTCTTTTCTTTATTTTCATATATATATACTATTTGAGAACTTTTCTGAAAAAGTATGCTATTTATTTGATTATACATACTTTTAGTATCTACAAACGAAAGTAGAAATATGAAAGAACATACAAAAAATGTATATAAAGCTTTATTTTTCTTTTTCATAAACACCTCTTTATTACTTGATTCTAACTCTTCAGCTCCTATAGACATAGGTACTACTAATAAAAATCCTGCTAATCCTAACGCTAAAAATTTATTCTTTTTCAGACTATATACACTTCTTATTTTTTTATAATAAAATATATTAGTACTAAATATTTTTACCGACAATTACAAAATAACATATTTATTAATGTAAATTCAATAAAAATGCCCAACTGGGCATTTTATAGCTCCAACTGGGCATTTTTTTTAATCGGTATACATATAACTACTATAAATTTATCTTCTTCAAACTTAAATTCTACATTTCCATCATATTTTTTTACTGAACTCTTTACACTATTTATACCTATTCCATGTAAATCCTTATCTTTCTTATCTGTCATTATCTTATTTCCTAATAGTAGAACATCATTCTCTTTTGTATTTACACACTTTATAACAAAAAAGTCATTTACAACAGTTCCTTTTAATGTAATTTTCTTATCTTTATCTTTGCTTTTAATTTTGTTACATGCTTCAATAGCATTATCTAAAATATTAGAAAAAATGCTACAAACATCTACCATATCCATAAAATTACATTTATCAAAGTTTATATCTACTAAAAACTCTATATTATTCTTATCACAGATATATTTCTTATCTGTTAAGATTATATCTAAAACCATATTCTTACTATTAAAATTATAATCAAAAGACTTTATTTGATTACTAATATCTTCAATATACTCTTTAACTTCACTATTATTTCCATACATACTTTTTATACATATCATATGATTCTTAATATCATGATGAATTTTTTTAATAGTTTCTTGTGATTCTTGTAAACTTAGATAATGTTTATATTGCCTATCCATTTTTTCTTTTATTAATCTATTCTCTATTTTAATCTCGTTATCTTTCATAATGCGAGATATCATCCTTATTAATGATATATTTGAAAACAATAGTATAAGAGATACACATAATATCAATATATGATATAAGTTATTTGTATCTTTTTCTTTTAATACATGACCAAATATCACAATAATACTCATAATATTTGCAAATACTGGTATTATTAAGTATGCATAACCTTTCCTTATTAATGGAAAATCTAACTTTATAATTTTAAAAATTGGCACAAGTAAAGTTAACAATACTTTAGATATTATTACCAATTCCATTCTATAAAAATTAATACTTATTACTTGTCTCATATCTTTAATATTATTTAAATATGCAACCAAACTTAGCCCGATAATATCAAACCCTATTAACAACAATGAATATAACAAACTAATAAACAATATCTTTATTTTATTTTCATTATAATTGTAAAAATATACTAAACACATTATCAATATGCCTAAGACCAATTTCAAATTAGCATTTAAATTTATATAAGTCAAAATAAAAAATATTAGAAAAGCAAATAAAAAACTAATATATAATTCCACTTTTTTACTTTTTCTTTCACTTATTTCATCTAATATTAACTTTAATACAAACCATTCAATACCTGTAGAAATACATTCTATAATTGTCCAAAATATACCTACTTTTAACATATTATCTCCCCTAATAATAACGTAAAGTTTTTCTTGAACTCTGATATTCTATGCTTACTGACAGGAATTTTTTTATAATTTATTATTATTTCATTTTTATCTATTGTTTCTATATACTTCATATTGACTAAATAGCTTTTATGACATCTATAAAAATCAAATTTTTCTAATTCTCTTTCTATTTTTTTCATACTACTTTTAGTTTTATAAATATCTTCTTTTGTATATATTGTAAGTTCTTTTTTTGTAACTTCTATATACATTATTTCATTTATAGGAACTTTATTTACTATACTTTTATTTTCTATTATTATGAAATTTCCCTTTTTCCTTTTTATATCATTTATACAACTTAACAAATGAGTTTTTAATTCTTCGTAGTTTATCGGTTTTA
>NZ_JARIBH010000074.1 GCF_029264495.1 Peptacetobacter sp. | reverse complement strand
GGGTCATCAGGATACCCTAAAAAAGAAGCAGCACAATTAGCAATAGATAGAGTAAGAATATGGTTAAAAGAAAATCCAGAAAAAGATTTAAAAGTAATATTTAATGTATATGATGATGAGGAAGAAGAAATATACTTAAATGCATTAAATAGAAAATAAATATGAATATTATAAAAGGCAGATTACTATAACTGCCTTTTATTTTTTGAGGTGATTTGATGGAATATGTTAAAAGTTCATTTTGTGTTGAAAAGAAAATAAGTACTTGTATAATAGATGCAAGAGTATCAAATGATATAGAAAAAAATTTGAATAAAATAGGTATAAAGACTATAAAAACGCCAAAATGTCTGGAGGTTTATAATGCAATATCATATCATCCAGATATACAATTTTTTAATTGTGGTGATGGAAAGATAATAGTATCTCCAAATGTATACGATAAATATATAGAAATACTGAAAGATTATAATATAGAAATAGAAAAAGGAAAAAAAATACTTAGCAGAAAATACCCAAATGATATAGCGTATAATGTTTGTATTGTAGGAAAGTATGCAATACATAATTTTAAATACACAGATAATAAAGTTTTGGATTATATAGAAAAAAAGGGATTTGAAAAAATAAATATAAAACAAGGTTACTCAAAGTGTTCTATATGTGTAGTTGATAATAATTCTATAATTACTTCAGATGAAGGAATAGTACAATCGATAAAAGAAAGTTGTGCAGATATAGATTGTTTACTCATAAAAAATGGTAATATAGATTTATTTGATATGAACTTTGGATTTATAGGAGGATGTAGTGGAAAGATTTCAGATAAAGAAATAGCATTTTTAGGTAAAATAGAAAATCATCCAGATTTTGAGAAAATAAAAGAATTCTTAAATAGTAAAAATATTAAAACAGTATCTTTATCAAATAATAAATTAGTTGACTTAGGCTCAATAATACCAATAGGATATTAAGGAATATTTAATATTAAAATAAATTAAAGTTGTAATATTTATGTATAAGGGTATATAATAATATCTTGATAAATAATTCTATATAAATTTAACTAATAGATAAAATATTATAATAAGGAAAAGGTGAATAATTATGAATATATTTTTAAGAATATTATTTATGGCGGTTATAGGTGGATTTATAGGATATCTTACAAATGTTCTTGCAATTAAAATGCTTTTTAAACCATATGAAGCGATAAAAATACCAATTATAAATTTTGAGATAAGAGGACTTATACCAAAAAGAAAAGAAGAACTTGCAAAAAATGTTGCAGAAACAGTTAAAAGAGAATTATTAAATGAAGATGATATATTTGATGGAATAATAAAAGAAGAAGATAAAAAAGAAATATCTGAATATATAAATTCTAAAATAAAAAATATTATCTCTGAAAAAGCTATGTTTTTACCATCATCTATACTTTCTAGAATAAGTGATTATATATCAGACATAATAGATAAAGAAGTAGATAATACAGTAGATGAACTAGAAGTTAAATTTATTGAAAAAGCTAAAGAAAGAGTAGATATTGAAAAAATTATAGAAGAAAGAATAAATGATTTTGATATTGAATATCTTGAAGAGATGACAGTAAAAATAGCTAAAAAAGAATTAAAGCATATAGAAGTGTTAGGATTATTTTTAGGATTTATGATAGGTGTAGTACAAGGAATAATTACATTGTTTATATAAAAAAGAAAAATTGTAAAATTAAAATATTGTTAAAAATAATATGTCAGAAAATTAAAATCTTTATATTGAAATGTATAAATCTATATGATAGAATAAAAGAAAGTTTTATATTAGTGATGAAGAGAAAGAGTAAGATAAAAATCATCTTCCAGAGAATGTAGATCATAGGCTGAGAGTCTACAAGAAATGAGTTATCTGAAAACTAGCTTGGAGCTGAATTTAGTAGCATGTTCATATGTGAAAGTATTCGGGTGATTACCTTATAATCTTCAAGAGGATATATTTAATAAATATATCAACTTGGGTGGAAACGCGAGATTACTCGTCCCAAAATTTATGGGACGAGTTTTTTTATTATTTAAAATTAATAAAGCAATTAATATTAGAATTTATATAAAGAGGAGGACGCAAATATGATTAAAGTATCTTTAAAAAATGATGTAAGAGAATATGAATCAGGTGTATCAGTACTTGATGTTGCTAAGTCAATAAGTGAAGGTTTAGCTAGAAATATAGTTGCAGCAGAAGTTGATGGAGAAGTAGTAGGTTTAGATACAGTATTAGATAAAGACTGTTCAGTTAACCTTCTTAAATTTGATGACAAAGAAGGAAGAGAAGTTTTTAGACATACTTCATCTCATATATTAGCTCAAGCAATAAAAAGATTATATCCAGAAGCAAAACTTGCAATAGGACCAGCTATAGATAATGGATTCTATTATGATATAGATTTAGATCATAGTTTAATACCTGAAGATCTAGAAAAATTAGAAAAAGAAATGAAAAAAATAGCTAAAGAAGATTTAAAAATAGAAAGATTTGAACTTCCAAGAGAAGAAGCTATAAAATTAATGAAGGAAAAAGGCGAAGAATACAAAGTTGAGTTAATAGAAGATTTACCAGAAGATGCGGTTATATCATTCTACAAACAAGGCGATTTTACAGATTTATGTGCAGGACCACACCTTCCTTCTACTAAAAAAGTAAAAGCAGTAAAACTTACAAGTGTTGCAGGAGCTTACTGGCGTGGAGATGAAAATAGAAAAATGCTTCAGAGAATATATGGAGTTTCTTTTGAAAAAAATAAAGATTTAGAAGAATACATACATATGATGGAAGAAGCTAAAAAAAGAGACCACAGAAAATTAGGTAAAGAATTAGGATTATTTATGATACCAGAAGAAGGACCTGGATTCCCTCTAATGTTACCAAAAGGTATGGCTCTTAAAAATTCTTTATTAGAATATTGGAGAGAAGTACATAGAAAAGCTGGATATGTAGAAATAGAAACTCCAATAATATTAAATAGAAAATTATGGGAAACTTCTGGTCACTGGTATCATTATAAAGAAAACATGTATACTGTAAAAATTGATGAAGAAGATTTTGCCATAAAACCTATGAACTGTCCTGGTGGAATGTTATACTATAAAAGCGATATGCACTCATACAGAGATTTCCCAATGAGAGTTGCTGAACTTGGTAGAGTACATAGACATGAATTATCAGGTGCATTACATGGATTAATGAGAGTTAGAGCATTTACTCAAGATGACGCACATATATTCATGTTACCAGAACAAATAAGAGATGAAATAAAAGGTGTAATATCTTTAATAGATGGTATATATAAAACATTTGGATTTGAATATCATTTAGAATTATCTACTAGACCAGAAGACTCAATGGGATCAGATGAAGAATGGGAAGCAGCAGAAAATGGATTAAGAGGAGCTTTAGAAGAATTAAATCTTCCATTTGTTATAAATGAAGGAGACGGAGCTTTCTATGGTCCAAAAATAGACTTCCACTTAACAGACTGTATAGGAAGAACTTGGCAGTGTGGTACTATACAGCTAGACATGCAGTTACCAAGACAATTTGATGCTACATATATAGGACAAGATGGTGAAAAACATAGACCTGTAATGATACATAGAGTTGCATTTGGTAGTATAGAAAGATTTATAGGAATCTTAATAGAACAGTATGCTGGAAAATTCCCAGTTTGGTTAGCTCCTACTCAGGTTAAAATAATACCAATATCAGATAAATATGCTGAATATGCAGAAAAAGTAAGAAAAGAATTATTCGATAATGGACTAAGAGTAGAAGTTGATGGTAGAGTAGAAAAAGTTGGATTTAAAATAAGAGAAGCTCAGCTTGAAAAAGTACCATATATGATAATAGTAGGAGAAAAAGAAGAAGCTGAAAATAATATATCTGTGAGATCAAGAGAAGAAGGTGAATTAGGTAATATAGAATTATCTAAATTCATAAACGATGTACAAGAAAAAGTTAGAACAAGAGAAAATATAGTAATGGAATAGTCCATTAAAAAATATAAATTGATAAATAAAAATAGAGTGAGATTATAAAATCCACTCTATTTTTTTTAAAAGTAGTTTTTAACAAAGTAAAATAAATTTTATATTTATAGATTATAACTATGATATATTTGTAAATAACGTTTTTCTTGCGAGTTGATATGTTTTATGTTATAATTGTTAAAATAAAGACAGTATTCTAACTATAATATTGAAAATTAGATATAAAATGTAGCTGAATCAAAATTGATAAAATCAAAAAACAATCTTCTATGATTTAGCTAAAATTAATAATAACAATAGGATGTAATTTTAGATGTGTTTATCGTTTTAAAAGGATAAAAATTATCCTAATTAAGTAAGGTATAAAAAAGTAATATAAAAAAGTATAAATCTTTATGAATAGTTTATTCTTTATAAAAAAATATCTAATTTGATAGAATACTAAATATATTGAAAAGAAAAGTACTAATGAAAGGGTTGAACTATGTATGAAAAAAATAATTAAAAAGATACTCATTACTATATTAATATTATTAGCCTTATTTATTATATTCAAACCTCAAAATGTCTTTTTATTTGATTCAGGTGATCATATAGACATGGAAACTAATGAAGATTATGAATAATAAATATTTTAAAGTTGGATATATGCAATAAATAATATAAAAAGAAGGCGAAAGCCTTCTTTTTTATTTAAAGCTACACTAAATATATTAAACAATTATATGATTTAAACCTTAAATTTTTATTTTAAGAATGTATATTTCAACATTATTTTATTAAAATTATTTGGAATCACCATTTTAATTTCTGTGATTCTATGAAGAGAAGTTGATGTATCTGTTTATACGACTTTAGTAGTAGTAGGTTTAGTGTTGTGATATAATTATAGATAATAAAAATATATTTGAGGAGGAAATTTATATGAAATATGGATTTTTAGGTGTTGGGAATATGGCATCTGCAATAATGAAAGGGATGTGCATAGGAGAATCTTTCAAAAATGAAGATATTTTAGGGTATAATAGAACAGCTAGTAAAGTTGAAAAACTAACTAAAGAATATGGTTTAACAACTTGTTATTCAATAGAAGAACTTATGGAAAAATCTGATGTAATAGTGTTAGCAGTAGAACCACAAGTATTACCAGTAGTATTACCTGATGTAAAAAAATTATTAAAAGAAAATCAATTAATAGTATCCGTTGCAGCAGGTAAAGAGATAAGTTATCTACAAGAAAATTTAGGAGAAGAAGTGCATATAATAAGAGTAATGCCTAATGTAAATGCACAGGTATTAATGTCTACAAGTTGTTTTACTTGTAATAAAAATGTAACGAATGAAGAAAAAGAAATAGTAAAAGCTATGTTTGGTGAAATAGGAAGTATAGTTGAAATAGAAGAAAAAAATTTCGCAATATTTACAGCTGTAGGTTGTGCATCTCCAGCATTTACTTATATGTATATAGATGCTTTAGCAAGAGCAGGAGTAAAATGGGGACTTTCAAAAGATGTTGCATTAGAAATAGCAGCAAGTTCAGTTTTAGGTTCTGCAAAAATGGTGATGGAATCAAGTAAACACCCATTTGGATTAGTTGATGAAGTTTGTTCTCCTGGTGGAACAACTATAGAAGGCGTTTGTAAATTACAAGACAATAATTTCATGAGTACAGTAGAAAAAGCTGTAAGTGCAGTTATGGAAAAGGATATGTCATTAAAATAAAAGTTTAATTCTATAAAAATATAGTATAAAATTTGAATTAAATAAAAATAATGATAAAAATAGGAATAATAAGAAATTATTCCTATTTTTAATTATTCTAATAGATTTTATAAAAATTAATTGAGATATAAAATCAATTAGAACAATTAAAAATTTTATATAAATCTTCACATATTAAAAATAAGTGTTAAAATAATAGTGTAGTATATAAATTATTTAAGAAAGGAAGGAGATATAAATGATAAATAGAAATGATAAATGTTGGTGTAAAAGCGGATTAAAATATAAAAAATGCCATATGGAATTTGATGAAAAATATAGAGAAATGGCTACACAGGGACATATAATGCCACCAAAATCTTTGGTTAAAAATCAAGATGAAATAAATGCAATAAAGGAAAGTGGTAAAATAAATACAGGAGTTCTTGATGAAGTTGCAAAAAATATAAAAGCGGGAATGAGTACTGCTGATATAGATAAGATAGTGTATGATTATACAGTTTCACATGGTGCAACTCCAGCACCTTTAGGATATGGAGGTTTTCCAAAGAGTGTTTGTACATCTATAAATAATGAAGTGTGCCATGGTATACCGGATGAAAATATTATCTTAAAAGAAGGAGATATAGTTAATGTAGATGTATCTACTATTAAAGATGGATACTTTTCAGATGCATCAAGAATGTTTAAAATAGGGAAAGTTAGTGAAGCAGCAGACAAGATAACAGATATAGCAAAAGAATGTTTAGAGGCTGGTATAAAAGCTGTAAAACCTTGGGGACATCTTGGTGATATAGGAGCTGCTGTGCAAGAGGTTGCAGAAAAAAATGGATATTCTGTAGTTAGAGCTTTTGGAGGACATGGAATAGGACTTGAATTCCATGAAGATCCATTTGTTGCTCATGTTGGCAAAAAAGGAGAAGGAATGGTATTAGTTCCTGGAATGATTTTCACAATAGAACCTATGATAAATGAAGGTGAGTATGATGTATATGTTGATGATGAAAATGAATGGACAGTATACACAGCAGATGACTCTCTTTCAGCACAATGGGAGCATCAAATATTAGTTACAAATGATGGAATAGAAATAATAACTAAATAAAAATAAAAAAAATACTTGCATTAATTATAAAAAGATGATATAGTAAACAAGTAAGTTAAAAAACAAGTAGAAATCCGTTTCTCACCTTACAACGAAAGTTAGTAAGAGTTAATATGAGTTTTAAAGCTTTTTTAAAAGCTTAGTTAGTTATGAGAACTTATATGGCGGATGATAATTATCATTCGCCTTTTTTTAAATATAAATATGGAGGTGGACTACCATTAGTAAGGAAGTCGCAATAAACGAACAGATAAGAGAAAAAGAAGTAAGAGTTATTTCTTCAAATGGAGAGCAGTTAGGAGTAATGCCTATAAAAGAAGCTCAAGGATTAGCAAATAGCAAAAATTTAGACTTAGTTATGATTTCGCCAAATGCTAAACCACCTGTTTGTAAAGTAATGGACTATGGAAAATATAGATATGAACAGGCTAGAAAAGAGAAAGAAGCTAAGAAAAAACAAAAAACAGTTAATGTTAAAGAAGTTAGATTAAGACCAGGTATAGAACAAAATGACCTTAATACAAAAGCTAAACAGGCTATGAAATTCCTATCAAAAGGAGATAAAGTTAAAGTAGAACTTAGATTCAGAGGTAGAGAATTAGGTCATAAAGATCTTGGTAAAGAAGTAATGCTTAAATTCATCGAAGCAGTTAAAGAGTTTGGAGAACCAGCAAAAGCCCCTACATTCGAAGGGAATAATATGGTTGTAATAATAGATCCAAAAAAATAGATAAATATTCGAGAGGAGGAACTTTGTCATGCCAAAAATGAAAACTCATAGAGGTGCAGCAAAAAGATTAAAAAGAACAGGAAATGGAAAATTAAAAAGAGCTAAAGCTTATAAAAGCCATATATTAACTAAAAAATCTGCAAAAACTAAAATGAACTTAAGACAGTCAACTTTAGTTTCTGAAGGTGATGCAAGAAGAATAGCTCAGTTATTACCATACAAATAAGAACTATTAATAAATTGAAACGGAAAATACAAGAAAAATTAAAATAATAAATAATGGAGGACAAGACTAATGGCAAGAGTAAAAAAAGGTATGAATGCCCGTAAAAAACATAAAAAAGTTTTAAAACTTGCAAAAGGATTCAGAGGATCTAGAAGCAAATTATATAGACCAGCTAATGCATTCGTTATGAAAGCATTAAGAAATGCATACATAGGTAGAAAATTAAAGAAAAGAGATTACAGAAAACTTTGGATACAGAGAATAAACGCAGCTGCTAGAATGAACGGTATGTCTTATTCAAGATTAATGAACGGTTTAAAATTAGCAGGTGTTGAAGTTAACAGAAAAATGTTATCTGAAATGGCTATACAGGATCCAGCTGGATTTGCTAAACTTGTAGAAGTTGCTAAAGCTAAATTAGCTTAATTTATAAATAAGTAATCTATAAAATACAGACTGTTTTGCAAAAGCAAAGCAGTCTTTTTTTATTAAAAATACTTAACATTGATTATATTTGATAAGGTTGTTTTTAATTCTAAATTAGAATATAATATATAAATGATATTTAAATAATTTAATTAGAATTTAAAATTATTTTAAGAAAATATATGTACTTGATAAGAGTCAGGAGGTTTGAAATAAATTGAAAACTATGCTCAAAAGAGTTGCATCTTATGGAAGTGGTATGCAACCTACACAAGTTATGGTAATAGGCTTTGCAACAGTTATATTTATAGGAGCATTGATACTTAATTTACCAATATCTACAAAAAATGGAGAAAGTATAGGTTTTTTAAATGCATTATTTACAGCTACCTCAGCTGTTTGTGTTACAGGATTAGTAGTTGTAGATACTTCAACATATTGGAGTTTTTTTGGACAATTAACAATAATAATGCTTATACAAATAGGTGGATTAGGTTTTATGACAGTTACAACTATGTTTGCTCTTATAACTGGAAAACGAATAAACTTAAGAGAAAGGCTTTTAATACAGGAAGCATTAAATCAAAGGGATCTTTCGGGGATAGTAAGACTTACTAGATATGTACTTATGATGACCTTTGCTATAGAAGGAATAGGGGCGATAATACTATCAACAGTATTTATTCCTATGTTTGGATTTGTAAAAGGATTATGGTATTCGTTATTCCACTCTATTTCAGCATTTTGTAATGCTGGTTTTGATCTTATGGGTTCAACATCAGGGGCATTTACATCTATTATGTATTTCCAAAATAATTATGTAGTAGTAATAACAATATCACTTCTAATAATATTTGGTGGATTAGGATTCCCTGTATTATTGAATATAATTAGAGAAAAAAAATATTCTAAATTTAATTTACATACAAAGGTAGTTATTTTTACAACATTATCACTTATAATAGTAGGAACAATAACTATTTTAGCTATAGAATTTGATAGACCAGAAACACTAGGTGATTTACCTTTAATGCAAAAAATTTCTAATGCTTATTTCCAATCGGTTACATCTAGAACAGCTGGATTTAATACTATAGACCTTACAAAAATGAGAGAAAGTACATTGTTTGCAATGATAATATTAATGTTTATAGGGGCAGCTCCAGCATCTACAGGTGGTGGTATAAAGGTTACAACAATAGCTACGTTATTATTATCAGTAAAAAGCTTAATATTAGGTAAAGCTGATATAGAAATATATGAAAGAAGAATAAGTTTATCTACTGTAAGAAAAGCAATGGTAATATTTGTTGTTGGGATAAGTTTTGTTGTGATAGGAACATTTTTATTATCAGCAACACAAAATCATTACACATTGACAGCATCAGCCTTTGAGGTTGTATCAGCTTTTGCTACGGTAGGGCTTAGTATAGGTGGTAGTCCAACACTTACACCAATAGGAAAATTGCTTATTATAATGTATATGTTTGCAGGTAGGGTTGGATCCCTTACAATATTTATGGCATTTATGTCAGGAAGTTCTAAAAAAGTTCAACCAGTCAGATATCCAGAGGGAAGATTAATAGTAGGATAAATTTATATTTTTAGGAGAGTATAAAATGAGTATAAAACAATATATAGTAATTGGATGTGGGAGATTTGGTGCATCAGTTGCATCTACAATGCATCTATTAGGACACCAAGTTATGGCAATAGATAAAAATGAAGATATAATACAAAATCTTTCAGATAAAGTAACACATGCAGCAATAGTAGATGTTACAGATGAACGGGCACTTAGATCATTAGGATTAGGAAATTTTGATGTAGCTATAATAGCGATAGGTTCTGATATAAGAGCATCTATAATGGCTACACTTATAGCAAAAGAAATGGGTGTAGAAGAGATAATATGTAAGGCTAAAGATGAATTGCAAGCAAAAGTTCTTTATAAGATAGGTGCAGACAGAGTTGTTTTCCCAGAAAGAGATATGGGTGTTAGAGTAGCACACAATTTAGTTTCAAACAATATATTAGACCATATAGAATTAGATCCAGAATACTCTATAGTAGAAATTGTTGTTCCAAAAAAATGGATGGGAAAATCTCTTATAGAATTAGATCTTAGAATAAAATATGAAATAACAGTACTAGCTATCAAGAGTGGAAAAGATATAAATGTAACTCCTTCCCCAGAAGAAAAATTAGAAGGTGGAAATATTCTAGTTATAATAGGTAAAAACTCAAGTATTAGAGATATAATCAATCAGAATATTGAAACTGTGGGGAGAAGATAATATATGATAGAAATAAGTAGTAAAGATAATGAAAAAATAAAGAGTACAAAATTATTATTAAAATCAAAAAATAGAAATAAAGAAAGTAAATTTATAATAGAAGGATATAGAATTTTAAGTTTGGCACTTGAAAAAAAAGATATCATAAACTATGTATTTATAAATGAAGATTTTGAAAATAAAGAAGAACATAGAAAATTTTTATCCAAACTAGAAAATGAAGGTATAAAAGTATATAAAACTACAAATAAAAATTTTAATGAAATGATAGATACTGAAAATACACAAGGAATTTTAGCAGTAGTATCTTATGAAAAGAAAAGCTTAGAAAATAATCTAACAGATAAAGATAAATATATTGTGGTACTCGATAGAATACAAGATCCTGGAAATATGGGAACAATAATAAGAACAGCAGATGCTGCAGGAGTAGACACTATAATAACTCTAAAAGGATGCGTAGATATATATAATCCTAAGGTAATAAGATCTACAATGGGTTCTATATTTAGTATGAATATAATTCCTGCCAAACGAGATGAAATGTTAGAAAAATTGAAAGCTAAAGGAATAAAAATAGTATCTAGTTGGTTAAATACAGAAAATTGGTATGATACTGTAGAATACGGTGAAAAAGTTGCACTTGTAATAGGAAATGAAGCAAATGGAATAGATGATATAATAGCTGAAAACTCAGATTTACTTGTAAAAATACCTATATATGGAAGTGCAGAATCATTAAATGCAGCTATAAGTTCTGCTATATTAATGTATGAAATAAAAAAATCTCTTGTATAGAATAATCTGAATATGATATAATTACAAGTAATTGTAAATAAATCATAAAATTTATAAAATACTTTGATAGAGAAAAGTACTATGAATTTTTTCAGTAAAGAGATAGATTGTCGAGGCTGTGAGCAATCTTCTGGAATATCATAGGAAGTTCACTCTGGAGTTTCTCAACTGAAGTTTAATATGTGTAGGTTGAGACGTAAAAAATGCGTTAAATTTTTTGAGGTGGTCTAAATTATAATTAGGCTACTAGGGTGGTACCGCGGAATTATAGTCTTTCGTCCCTAGCTGGGATTGAAAGACTTTTTTTATTGAAAATATATTTGAAAGGATGATAAAAATGCAGGAAAAACTACTTGAGCTACAAAAAAATGCATTAGCTGAAATAGCAGAGGCAGACAGTATAGAAAAAGCTGAAAGTCTTAGAGTTAAATACCTTGGTAAAAAAGGTGAGCTTACAATAATATTAAAAGGAATGGGAAAATTATCAGCAGAAGAAAGACCTATAGTTGGAAAAGTTGGTAATGAAGTTAGATCAGCTATAGAAGATGGAATAAACAATGCTAAAACAGAATTAAAAAAAGCTGAGCAAGCGAAAAAATTAGCAGAAGAAGTAATAGATGTAACAATGCCATCTAAAGAATTTAAAGTTGGTAAAAAACATCCTATTACAAAAATAATAGATGAAGTAACAGAAATATTCTTAGGTATGGGATTTTCAATAGCAGAAGGTCCAGAAGTGGAAACAGTTAGAAATAATTTTGATGCGTTAAATGCACCAAAAGACCATCCATCAAGAGATATGTCAGATACTTTTTATATAAGTGATGATTTATTATTAAGAACTCAGACATCTCCAGTTCAGATAAGAACTATGGAAAAAGAAGATTTACCTATAAAAATAATAGCACCAGGTAGATGTTTCAGATCAGATTCTCCTGATGCAACACATTCTCCAATGTTCCATCAGATAGAACTTCTTGTTGTTGGAAAAGATATAACAATGACAGAATTTAAAGGAACTTTAAATACATTTGTACAGAAATTATTTGGAAATGAAACAAATACAAAATTCAGACCTCATAACTTCCCATTCACTGAACCAAGTGCAGAGATAGATGTTACTTGTTTTAAATGTGGTGGTAAAGGTTGCCCAGTTTGTAAAGGTGAAGGTTGGATAGAAATATTAGGTGCAGGTATGGTACATCCTAATGTACTTAGAAACTGTGGAATAGACCCAGAAATTTATAGTGGATTTGCTGCAGGAATGGGTGTTGAAAGACTTGCAATGCTTAAATATGGAATAGATGATATAAGATTATTATTTGAAAATGACGTTAGATTTTTAGATCAGTTCTAATCTGAAGAAATAGGGAGGAAAAATAGATGTTAGTATCAGTAAAATGGTTAAGAGATTACGTGGATATAGATATGGACGTAAAAGAATTTGCCGATATGATGACAATGACAGGTACAAAAATGGAAACTGTTGAATATTTTGGTGAAGATATAGATAAAGTTGTAGTTGGTAAAATACTTGAAATAAATCCACATCCAAATGCAGATAAGTTAATAGTGACAAAAGTAGATGCTGGAGAAAAAGAACTTCAGATAGTTACAGGAGCAAAAAATGTGAAAGTTGGAGATTATATACCTCTAGCAATACATGGTGCAAGCCTTCCTGGTGGAATAAAAATAAAAAAAGGGAAACTAAGAGGCGAAGTATCAGAAGGTATGATGTGTTCTTCAGAAGAACTTGGAATAGATGAAAAATATGTTGAAGAATATAAAAAAGATGGTATATTCCTATTAGATTATGAAGATAGTTATGAAACAGGAAAAGATGTTAAAGAAGTTTTAGGTATAAATGATGCTGTTATAGACTTTGAATTAACATCAAATAGACCTGATTGTAGATGTGTAATAGGTATAGCTAGAGAAGCAGCAGTTACATTAGGCAAAAAAATAAAATATCCAGAAGTATCTGTAAAAGAAGAATGTGATGAAAATATAGATATAAATATAGAAATAGATAATCCAGAACTTTGCAAAAGATATACAGCTAGAGTTGTTAAAGATGTAAAAATAGCTCCATCTCCATATTGGATGCAAAGAAGACTAATAGAAGCAGGAGTTAGACCGATAAATAATATAGTAGATATAACAAACTATGTGATGTTAGAAATGGGTCAACCTATGCATGCATTTGACTTAAATGATATAAAAACAGGAAAAATAGTAGTAAGAAATGCTAAAGAAGGCGAAAAATTCACTACATTAGATGAACAAGAAAGAATTCTTGATAAAGACATGCTAGTTATAACTGATGGTGAAAAATCTTTAGCATTAGCTGGAGTTATGGGTGGACTAAACTCAGAAATAAAAGATACTACTACAGAATTATTATTTGAAAGTGCAAACTTCCAATCAGAAAATATAAGAGCTACATCAAAAAAATTAGGTCTTAGAACAGAATCATCTTCAAGATTTGAAAAAGGAATAGATCCTAATCTTGCTGAATTAGCTGTAAATAGAGCTGCTCAGTTAGTTGAAATGTTAGGAGCAGGTAAAGTTGTAAAAGGAATAAAAGATAACTATCCATCAAAAGAAGAACAGAAAGTTCTTAATGTAAATCCTAAAAGAATAACTGCTAGATTAGGTGTAGATCTTCCTATATCTCAGTTTATAGAAATATTAGAATCATTAGAATTTGAATGTAATTTAATTTCAGCTGAAGAATTAGAAATAAAAGTTCCTTCATTTAGATTAGATATGGAACAAGAAGCTGATGTATTAGAAGAAATAGCTAGAATATATGGATTTGAAAATATACCAGCAAAACAATTAGAAGGAAATTATACAGCAGGAGTAAAAACTGAAAGACAGAAATTTAATGATGTATTAAGAAGTACAGCATTATCTACAGGATTATATGAAGTATTAAGTTATTCATTTGTAAGTCCATCTGGAGTTGATAAAATAAAATTACCAATGGATTCTCCAAAAAGACAGTTTGTAAAACTTTTAAACCCACTTGGAGAAGAAACTTCAGTAATGAGAACAACAATGATACCAAATATGCTTGATATAGTATATACAAATATGTCTAGAAAAAATCCAGAATTTGCAGGATTTGAATGTGGTCATATATTTACTCCAAATAAAGAAGGACTTCCAACAGAATCAAACAATATGTGTATGGCTATGTACGGAAAAGAAGTTGATTTCTTTGTACTAAAAGGAGCATTAGAAAAAGTTCTTGAAAGAGTTGGAATGAAAGAATATGAAATAATTCCAGAAAAAGAAAATACTACATTCCATCCTGGAAGATGTGCTAGAATAGAAATTGAAGGGCTATTAGTTGGTTACATAGGAGAACTTCATCCAGATGTTCTTGAAAACTACGGATTAAATCAAAGAGTATATGTAGCAGAAATAAATACTGATGTAGTATTTGAAAATTCTAATAGAACGATAATATTTAAAGCTCTTCCAAAATATCCATCAACTTCAAGAGATATAGCACTTACAGTAAAAGAAGATACATATGTTAAAGATATAGAAGATATAATAAAAGCTAATGGACAAGGATTAGTAGAAAGTTATAAATTATTTGATGTATACAAAGGTTCTCAAATAGAAACAGGATATAAATCAGTAGCATACAGTATAACTTATAGAAGTGCTGAAAAAACTCTTACTGATGAAGATATAGCACCAGTTCATGAAAATATACTAAAAGAATTAAGTGAAAAATTAGGTGCTGAATTAAGAGCTTAATAAAACTAATCATTAGGAGATGAAACCAATGAATAAAGTTAGCGTAAAAATACAAGGCTCTGAATATCAAATGACAGGTGAAAAGTCTATTGAAACAATGAAAAAAATAGCTGAATATGTTGATAGTGAAATGAGTACAATAGCAGAGGCAAATTCAAGACTTAGTGTTTCAGCAGTTTCAATACTTACAGCTTTAAATATAGCTGATATATTATTTGAGTGTTCAGAAGAAAATGAAGAAATACTAAAAGAGTTGGAAGAATTAAAAAATAATCCATCAAATGTAGTTTCAAATGAATCAGCAGAAGAAATAGAAAAATTAAGTATTGCTATAAAAGAAAAAGATAAAGAAATAGAATCTTTAAATAGTAATTTAGAAGAAAAAAATTCAGAAATTGAAGAACTAGAATCAAAAATGAAAGAATTAATGGATTTAGTAGAAAGTAAGAAAAAAGAGATATTGGAATTAAAAAATAATCCTGTTTCTCAAGAAGAAATTGTAGATGAAAAAGTAAAAGAGCTAGAATTAAAATTAGAAGAAGCTAATAATAAAATAAAAGTTGCAGAACAGATAGCATCTGAATTTCAAAACACTTCTTATGAACTTCAATTAGAGAATACTGAATTAAAAAATAAAATAAATAAATAATATAAATATTATTGCAAAAAGAGTCACTTGATACATATAATATATAAAGTGGCTCTTTTTTGTAGCCAAAATTTAAATAAAAATTTAGAAAAATTAATTATATAGATTAAAAAGAAAGGAATAAAAATATGAATAATATAGAACTTTTAGCACCAGTAGGAAGTTTTGATGCTTTAAAAGCAGCAGTTCAAAATGGAGCAAATGCAGTATATCTAGGTGGAAAAGATTTTAGTGCTAGAGCATCAGCAAATAATTTTGATAGAGAAGAACTACAAGAAGCAGTAAAATATTGTCATACAAGGGGTGTAAAATTATTTGTAACAGTAAATACACTTATCAAACAAAATGAAGTAGAAGATTTTATAGAATATATAAAATTTTTATATGATATAGATATAGATGCAGTTATAGTACAGGATATAGGAATGGCAATGCTTATAAAAAGAGAACTTCCTGATTTTGAAATACATGCAAGTACTCAAATGGCGGCACATTCTCTTGAAGATGTAGAATACTTAAAAAGTATAGGGTTTGATAGAGTTGTTTTAGCTAGAGAATTAACTGTTACAGAAATAAAAGAAATATGTTCAAAGGTAAAAATAGATATAGAAGTATTTGTACATGGAGCACTTTGTGTATGTTATTCAGGACAATGTCTAATGAGTAGTATGATAGGAAATAGATCAGGAAATAGAGGAAGATGTGCACAACCTTGTAGACAAAAATACGAACTTATAGATATTGAAACTGATGAAGTTATGGAGAATAATGGGGATTATCTACTTAGTCCAAGAGATTTAAATACAATAGAAGAAATTGGAGAAGTAATAGATGCTGGGGTTCTTTCTTTAAAAATAGAAGGAAGAATGAAAAGACCTGAATATGTAGCAACTGTTGTATCAGCATATAGACAGGCAGCTGATAATTATATATCTACAGGAAAAACTGGTGTAACTTCTGAAGAAATGAATGAATTATACACTATATTCAACAGAAAATTTACTAAAGGATATATATTAGGCGAAAAAGGGATAGATATTATGAACTCAGAAAAACCTAATAATAGAGGTCTTTATATAGGTAAAGTTGTAGATTTTAATAAAAAAAGAAAAAGATTAAAAATAAAATTAGAAAATACACTAAAAAAAGGTGATGGAATAAATCTTGGTGGAGGAACAATAGGTAGAATAATAAAAGGAAATGAAATAAGTGAAATAGGATTTGCTGGAGAAATTATAGAACTTGATTTTGTAGGAGAAGCTAGAAAAAATCAAGAAGTATTTAAAACATCGGATAATTCTTTAATAGAAAGAGTTAAATCTACATTTGAAAATGATAAAGAACTTATAAAAATTCCTGTATATATGAGATTTAAAGCTAATTTATCTAAAAAACCAGTCTTAGAAATATCTGATACTGAGGGAAATATTGTATCTATTGAATGTGAAAAAGAAGCTGAAAAAGCTATGAAAGTAGCATTGTCAGAAGAAAAAGTTAAAACTCAACTTGAAAAACTTGGAAATACTTCATATAGAGTAGAAAATATAGAAATAGATATAGAAGATGGAATCAGTATACCTATAAGTCTTATAAATAAAATGAGAAGAGAAGCTATAGAAAAACTATCTGAATCTAGAGAAAAAGTTATTGGTAGAAGTTTAAAATCAAAAGAAATAAAATATTATATTGAAGATAAAAGACCAGAACATATGGAAGAAGAACCTAAAATAAGAGTTAAAGTTAAAAATATTGAACAATTAAAAGCTATAGTAGATTTAGATATCGATACAATATATTATGATAATCTGTATGATTTTGAAGAAGCTAAAAAAATTGCATATAATAACAACAAAAAGATAATATACTCTGCACCTAGAATTATGAGAAATAATGATTATAAAGTATTTGATAAAATAATAGATAATATATCAGAAGAGGATTCTGTACTTGTAGCTAGTTGGGGAGAAATAAAATTCTTTACAGAAAATTGTGGCTGTGGAATAAGAGCTGATTGGTCTTTAAATGCTTTCAATGGTGAAAGTATGAATTGGCTTAGAAGTAGTGGAATGGAAAGTATTTGTATATCTCAAGAGATGAATGTTAGTGAAATAAAAGAATCTATAAAATATACAGATGCTGAAATAGAAACAGTTGTATACGGATACACACCTATGATGATAAGTGAATACTGTCCAATGGGAGTTATTGTTAGAGATTGCAAAAAAGATAAAAGATGTGCAGAATGTAGAAAAGATAAATATATGTTAGAAGACCAAAAAGGAAATAAATTTAGATTATCTCAAAATGAATTCTGTAGAACTACAATATACAATTCTGAACCTACAATAATGATAGAAAATCTTGAAGATGTTGCAGAAACTGGTGTGGATTTCTTTAGATTAGATTTTACAATAGAAAATCCAATAGAAATTAGAGAAATAACTAAAGCATATATAGAAACAACAGAAAATGACTTTGAATTAAGTGATACTGCAAAAAATATATTAAATAAAAATAGAAATTATACAACAGCTCATTTTTACAAAGGAGTTGAGTAATATGAATAATACAGTACTTACAACAATTTGCTATATTGAAAAAGATGGTAAAACACTTATGCTTTATAGAAATAAAAAGAAAAACGACGTACACGAAGGAAAGTATGTTGGTATTGGTGGAAAATTTGAGTTTGGAGAAACACCAGAAGAATGTATAATAAGAGAGATTAAAGAAGAAACTGGATTAACTGTAAATTCTTTAAGATACCATGGACTTATTTCTTTCCCTAAATTTGCAAATGACGACAACTGGTATATGTTTATATTTAGTTGTAGAGATTTTGAAGGAGAGGTTCCAGAGGATAGATTGGATGATTGTCCAGAGGGTAGACTTCTTTGGGTCGATAACGATAAGGTTATGGACTTAAATATGTGGGATGGAGATAGAGTATTTTTAGAGTGGGTAGCTACTAAAAAGGTGTTTAATGCAAAAATTGAATATAAAGAGGAAATCTTGGATAAATATCACGTAGATTTCTACTAAAGTATGAAAAGGTATCTAGTGATTATACTGAAATAAACAGTAATAATTACTAGATACTTTTTTATTAAGAAAATTAGTGTAGATTACCTAGATAGGAAAAATATAATAAATATAAAAAATAAATGATATTGAATATAAAAAAATAAATGCTATAATGATAGTAATCTAAAATGAAGGAGGGTATGTTAAATGAGTAATAATATAAAATTAAAATTAATTTTGTTATCAGTAATATCCATCTTAATTTATTATATTCCGCAAAGTATTTTATTACTGGAGAAAACAAGAAAAGTGAAATACTTTTCTTGTTTTTTTTTGTAACAATATTGTAAATTATAGCATATGAAAAAGGATTATAATATAAATATAGATATTTTATGAAAAATTTGGATGGTGATAAAATATGTATAATATAGTTATTTGTGAAGATAATAAAGAACAAATAGAAATAATACTAAATTACTTAAAAAGAATATTTGAAAATATAGATTATAATTATAATATTAATATATTTAATTCAGCAGAGGAAATGTTGGAAAAAAATATAGATGATGTAGATATATTTTTATTAGATATCAAAATGAAAAAAATAAATGGAATGGAAGCAGCTAAAAATATAAGAAGTAGAGGTATTAATTCTGAAATAATTTTTTTAACAGGTCTTATAGAGTATGCTAAAGATGGATATAAGGTAAGGGCGTATAGATATATATTAAAACCTATAAAATTTGATGAGTTTCAAGAAAGTATTTTGAATTGTATAGAAGAAATAAATAAAAATAAAAGAAATTATTTTCTAATAGATCAAAATGGGAAAATAGAAAAAATAAAAATAGATTTAATAAAATATATTGAGATAAATAGAAAAGAATTAATAATTCATTTAGTTGATAAGAATATTATTTGTTTTTGGAAAAGTATAGAAGAATTTGATGAAAAATTAGAAAACTATGGATTTTTTAGAGTACATAAAAGCTTTTTAGTGAATATGATGTATATAGATTTAATAACCAAGGATACTGTTTTTATTGGAGAAGATAAAGTTCCTGTTAGTAAATATAGAATAAAGGATTTAAAACAGAATTTTACTAGATTTATAGGGAGAAAAATATAATGGAGAATATATTTTACTGCGAATTGATTAGAATATTTTCTAGTGTATTTGATATATTAATTTTTATTGTTATAATAAATAAATTTGAAAGTAGAGTGAAAAATAAAAAAGAATTTGTATACTCAAATTTATTATTAATTTTGGTTATAATTATAGAGTCTATTTTTAGTAAAGATTTATTTTTAAGATTATGTATAAACATATTATTTGTAAGTATGAACATTAGATATAATTATAATATAAGATTGCAAAGATTATTTTTTATAATATTTATTTATAGTTTATTTATTATAGGAATAGATTCATTAGTAACGATATTTTTAATGAAAGTTCAAAATATAGAAAGAATAAATTTATTATTTAATAATTATATTTATTTTATACAGTATTTTGTTGCTACGAAGGTAATACTAGTTTTAAGTTTACTAAAAATAAAAAAAGAACGTTGGAAATTTGTATTTGACTTAGAAAAAGAAGAATATTTAAAATTATTATTGCCTCTAATAGTAAATATTGTTAGCATAGTGATAATATTTGAATTTTTGATGACTAATACAATAAAGTACAATTCTAATTTTATAACAATTTTAATTTTAATAATATCATCTATGTTTTCAAATTTAGCTATAATAAAAATGATTATAAGAATCTTAAAAAATAATAAATTAGATTATGAAAATAAATTGATAAAAGAAAAGTTAAATATGCAGTACCAATATTATAACTCTATGCAAAAGAATTATTCAAAAGTTAGAGAAATATACCATGATATGAATAATCATATTATGTGTATAGAAAAATTAAATAGTATGGATAGAAAAAAATATATAAATGAAATAAAAGAAAAATTAGAGGATGTAAAAAATAGTTTTCATACTAATAATTTAATATTAGACATTATACTTATGGAAAAAGAGGAAATATGCAAAGAATATAATATAAAATTATATGTAGATTTAAACTTAAAAAAGTGTGATTTTATAGAAATGACAGATATATGCACTATATTTTCTAATTTACTTGACAATGCTATAGAAGCTAGTAAAAATATAGAGGATGAAGAATATAAAAAAATATTTATAAAAGATAATATAATAAACAAATTTTATTTTATAAAAATAGAAAATAATAAAAAAAATATAATTATAAAAAAAGAAAATATAATTATTACTAGTAAAAAAGATGATTTTTTGCATGGGTTAGGTTTACAAAGTGTAAGAAATGTAGTTGAAAAATATAATGGAAATATGGATATAAATGATAGAGAAAATGTATTCGAAATAACAATCTATATTCCATTGGTCCAGATAAGCAATAATAATGCCTAGATAGGCAAAATATATTGAACAATTTAAATTAAGATGTTATTTTGTAAACAAGAATTTTGAAAGAAGATAATTGTTTATAAGGTGATATCTTTTTTTTATAAAAATATTAATGAAAGGAGTTGTATTTATAAAGATGGATAAAATAAAATTTTTTAATTATAAACTAGATAAGTTTGTTAAAAGGAATAAATTGATATCAAGTATAATAATATTTGTTCCATTTATATTAATTTTAATGAAAAATATAGGTATATTATCAGAAAATAATAATCTAATGATATATATTGTTTTAAGCATGATAGCGTATATTATTTCAGTACATAGCGATATTAAAATTTATAAATGGATATCTATGTTAAATTTAATTTTAAGTTTATCAATATATACATTGATAATCTTTCCTTTATTATTTTTTGATAATATTTTGGAATTATTTTATGATATTTCGCCTTATATTTGTATGATTTTAATTTTATATTTTTCAAAAATTAAATAATAAAATGGAGGTAAAATGAAATTTTCACAGTTTAATATTGAACATAAAATTAAAAATAATATTTTATTATATAATACATTTAGTTCAGGAATTATTTTAATAGAAGAAGAAGATTTGAATGAATATAAAAATATAAAATTGGATATTGATAAAAATGAATCGTTATTAAAAAAAGAATTAATAAAAGGAAATATGATAGTAGAGGATTCTTTGAATGAAGTAGATTTAATAAAATATTATAGTAATATACGGAGATATAAAAATGAAGGATTATTTTTAACTATAGCACCAACTCTATCATGTAATTTTGTATGTCCTTATTGTTATGAAAAAGGTGTAGATTTTACAACAATGAATGAAAATACAATAGAAAATACTTTAAAATTTATAAAAAATAATATAAAAAAAGATGAACCATTAAGTATAAGTTGGTATGGTGGAGAACCACTTATGGCATTTAATATAATTGAAAAATTAACAAATGAAATATTAAAGTATATTAAGATAGAAGATTTTTCGGCAGATATAGTTACTAATGGATATTTACTTACAAGAGAATATGCTAAAAAAATGAAAGAAATGAAGATAAACTCAGCTCAGATAACATTAGATGGACCTCCTAAAATACATGATTCTAGGAGAAAACTTTCTTCAGGAGAAGGTAGTTTTGATAGAATAATAGAAAATATAAAAAATAGTTGTGATTTAATAGATATAACAATAAGAGTTAATTTAGATAATACAAATAAAGAAGGAATAGATGAATTAGTAGGTATACTAAAAGAAAAAGATATATATGATAAAGTATTTTTATATATAGCAAAAGTAGAAGATTTACTTAATGAAAACAATATTAATATATTGAAAGAAGAAGAATTTACTGAATACAATAGTAGATTTTTAAGAAAAAATAAAAATTTTATTAATATTCCTGAATTTAATCCTAATATTTGTGGAGCTGTAACTAATAACTCTTTTGTAATAGATCCAAATGGGAATCTTTATAAATGTTGGGATGAAATAGGCAGAAAAAAAGGATGTATAGGAAATGTAACGGATGGAATAGAGATTAACAATACATTAATTTATTATGGAGCTTATAATCCAGTTGAAGATAATCAATGCAGAAAATGCAATTTATTACCTATATGTATGGGTGGATGTCCTTATTCAAGAAAAATGTATGGTAAAAATGATTGCTTTGAAAAAAAAGAGATAGTTATAAGGAAAATAGAAAATATTTACAAGCAAAAGCTAGAATATAATTAATTTAAATTGTTAGAAAACTAACCCTTATAGCTTAAAATATAGTAGAAAATAAATATAAAGTGGATTTTAGAAGTAAATATATTAAATAACAAAGATAGTAGAGTAGATGGAGGACCATATCCATGTATGCCACATAAACTATGTAAATTGACATTATGCCTTAAATTATGTGTATGGAAATGTACTTGTGGTAAACAAAATAATTGTATAAAAAAATAACGGAGGATTAGTAATATGAAATGGATATTAGAAAGTAAAAATTCAATTATTAGTAAAGTAGGTTGCTTTTTTGTATTTAATGAAGGTGTTAATATAGAGAAAGAAAAAGATAAATTAAAAGGATGTATATTAAACTTTAATTGTAAAACACAGAATAACTGTGTAAAAAAAGGAAGAAAACTATAAAAATATATAAAAAAGGCATATACTACTAAAATTGGTATATGCCTTTTATAATTATATTATTTTAAATATGTTCCGTTTTCATCTTGATATACTATACCTTTTCTCATAAGGACACCTAAAGCTCTTTTGAAGTTCTTTTTACTTGAATTGAATAATATTTTTATATCTTTTGGATCAGATTTGTCATTAAATCTCATATATCCGTCATTTCCTTCAAGATAGCTTAATATTTTGTATTCAACTGAATCCATTTCAGATTTTCTGTCCGCTCTTGGAGTAAGACCTAGTTTTCCATCATCGTATATTTTTATAACTTTTAGATTTTCCATAACTTGCCCAACATCTAAATCTGTGAAGTATTCGTTATTTAGTATAACTGCCGCATATTTGTTGTCTATACAAAGCATAGCAGTTCCATTAGTTTGGAATCCGTACACGATACCAGTTACAGTATCTCCTAAATTGTACTCATGGTCTGTTGTAAGATGATTATCTATATCAGTAGTTGCAGCTATTCTTCCACTTTTGTCAACATATATATAGAATAGGTATTTTTCATCTCTAAACATAGGATGAGTTTTTTCTCTAAAAGGAACTAAAACATCTTTTGGAAGACCAACATCTATAAAAGTACCTATGTCAGTATTATCTACAACTTTTAAATATGCAATATCTCCAACACAAGCTAAAGGTTTTATAGTAGTTGCAGCAAATCTACCTTTAGAATCCTTAAATATAAAAACATCTACTTCTTTTCCAATTTCTATATCATTTTGATTTTCTATAAATTTATTATGAAGTAAAATATCATCTGTTGAATTTCCTGTTTGGCCATCTAAAAAGTAACCAAAATCAGATTTTCTTTTTACTTCAAGTCTATTTAATTCTCCTATTTTTATCAAAATTTTCACTCCTAACGTTTTGCTTATTAAATCTATTATAATACAAATAAAGATTTATTTGTTAAAATTTATTTTATTTTTTGGAAAAGGATTGAATAAAAAATAGTATTGGATTATAATTGGTATATACCAAAAATAAAGGTGGAATAGATATGAAAAAGGTAAATAAGAAAAGTTCAATATCTCTTCATCTTCAATTAAAATCAATTATAAAAGATATGATAAAATCTGGAGAATTAAAAGAAGGAGATGTACTTCTTCCAGAAAGAGAGATTTGTAAAGAACAAGAAGTTAGTAGAATGACTGTAAACAAAGCTATAAACTCACTTGTTGCAGAAGGAATTCTTTATAGAAAACAGGGTAAGGGTACTTTTGTTTCTAAAAAGAAAAAGAAATATCAATTTAATAATGTAAAAGGCTTTACAGATGTTATGAAAAGCAGAGGTATAGATATAAAAACGGATATAATTAAGTTTGAAATCCTAAATCCTGAAGAAAATATAATGAAAAAACTTGGAATAAACGATAAAAAAGAAAATGTTTATAAAATAATAAGACTTAGATACGTTGAAAATGAACCGTTTGTATATGAGATTGCATATATACCAGAAAAGGTATGTGCAGGTATGACAAAAGGTATGTTAGATAATAATTCTCTTTATAGGATATTAGAGAATGAATATGGTTATAGAGTAGCTAGAGTAGAACAGACAATAGATCCGTTGAAACTAGATTTACATATAGGAGAAAAATTGCATTGTGAAAAAGGAAGTTTAGCACTTGATATTAGAAGAACTTCTTATACTGAAAATGATGATATTATAGAATATACAATTTCTATAATAAGAAGTGATATATATCAATATCAAATAAATATAGGTATGTAAATTATAAAATAATATAAAGATTATTAATTAGGAGGTCGTTAAAATGAAATGCCTTACAAATGGTAGAATTATACTAAAAGATAAAGTGTTAGAAGGAAAAAATATTATATTCGATAATAAAATACAGAGTATAACTAGTGAAATTCCTGAAAATTGTGAAGTGATAGATGCAAAAGGAAAATATATATCACCAGGTTTAATAGATATACATATACATGGTAATATGGGAGAAGATACTATGAATGGTACAGACCATGCAATAGAAACAATATCTAAATCAGTAGCACGTCATGGAGTTACTGGATTTTTACCAACTACTATGACAATGGGAAAATCAGATATATATACTTCTCTTGAAACAATAAGAAGAGCAAAAGCTAAAAAATTAAATGGATCACAGGTTTTAGGTTCTCATGTAGAAGGACCATTTATAAATGAAGCATATAAAGGAGCACAAAATGCAAAATTTATAGCAGTTCCAGAATTTAAATTTATAAAAGATTATTCAGATGTTATAAAAGTTATAACAATTGCACCAGAAAAAGATGTAAACTTTGAATTTATAAAATCAGTAAAAAGAAGTACAGATATATTAATATCTATGGGACATAGTAAAGCGACTTTTGATGAAGCAAATGCTGCAATAGATGAAGGTGTTGGAAGTGTTACACATTTATTCAATGCTCAAACTCCTTTAAATCATAGAGAACCAGGAATAGTTGGTGCAGCACTAACTAGAAATATTTATACTGAAATCATAGCAGATACAATACATGTTAACAAAGGATTATTCCAATTTGTTATAAATAACAAAGGTAAAAATAAATTAATTCTTATAACAGATTCAATGGAAGCTGGAGGCCTTGAAGATGGAGAATATTCATTAGGGGGTCAAAAAGTTATAGTAAAAGACAATGCTGCTAGATTAGAAAATGGCTCACTAGCAGGAAGTGTTTCAGCAATGAATTCTATGGTAAGAAACTTCTACAATAACACAAATCTTACTGTAGTTGAAGCTATAAATCTTGCTTCTTTAAATCCAGCAACAGCAATAAATGTATCTGATAAAAAAGGTAGCATAGAAATAGGTAAAGATGCAGATTTTGCATTATTTGACGATGATTTCAATTGTAGTATGACTATATGCACAGGTGATATAGTATTTGAACAAAATTAATAAAAATCCGCAAAGCGGTAATAATAAATTAATAAATAGTTGGAGGATAAAAATGAAAATATTAGTATGTAAAGATTATGCTCAGATGAGTGAAAAAGCGGCTAGAATATTTGCAGCACAGCTTATATTAAAACCAAATTCAGTATTAGGACTAGCAACAGGAAGTACTCCAGAAGGAATGTATGCTTCATTAATTGAAAAATACAATGAAGGGAAAATAGATTTTGAAGATGTAACAAGTTTCAATTTAGATGAATACTATCAGTTACCAGCAGAAAATGATCAGAGTTATGATTATTTTATGAAAAAAAATCTTTTCAATCATGTAAATATAAAAAATTACAATCTTCCAAAAGGAATGGTTGAAGATGTAGAAGCTGAATGTAAAGCATATGAAGAAAGAATAGAAAATGCAGGTGGAGTAGATATACAGGTATTAGGAATCGGTCAGAATGGTCATATAGGATTTAATGAGCCAGATTCAGTATTTATAAAAAATACTCACTTAGTAGAACTTACTCAATCTACAATAGAAGCAAATTCAAGATTCTTTGATTCTGAAGAAGAAGTACCTAAAAAAGCAATAAGTATGGGTATAGGAACTATATTAAAATCTAAAAAAATAGTTTTATTAGCATCAGGAGAATCAAAAGCAGATGCAATAGCAAAAACTGTATACGGCGAAATAGATCCAATGGTTCCAGCAAGTGCACTTCAATTACATAAAGATGTAATAATAATACTTGATGAAAAAGCAGCTTCTAAATTAAATAAAGAAGATTATGAAATAGTAAAATAATTGAATAAAATATTAATACCACTGTAATTAACATGTTACAGTGGTGTTTTTATATGTTAAAATAAAAAAATATTTTGTATCGGAGGAATATATATGAAAGTATTAGATAAAGCATTCGAGGCTATGCAAAATGCATATGCACCATACTCAAAATATAAAGTTGGGTCTTGTGTTGAAACAAAAGATGGAAAATTCTTTATAGGAGCTAACGTTGAAAATGCATCTTATGGACTTACGAATTGTGCAGAAAGAAATGCTATATTTGCAGCATATTCAAATGGATATAGAAAAAATCAAATAAAATGTATAGCAATAGTCTCAAGAGGTGAAAAACTAGTAACTCCATGTGGTGCATGTAGACAAGTATTGTCAGAACTATTAGAAAGAGATACTGAAATAATTTTATCAAATGGAAAAGATACAATTATTACAAATATAGAGGATTTAATGCCTCTTGCATTTGGAGCAGATAATCTTTAAATTAATTAAAATAAAAATAGTATATTAGCTTGAATTTTAGAAGAAAAGCTTATATTATGATATTAATGGTTTAAATTTTATCAAATGGACGGTGTATGTACTATGTTTAAAACAATTATATCAAAATTAGTGAAGCTAGTAGGTGGACTTTTTATTTGTTCAGTAGGTATAGTTATGACTATAAATGCTAACTTAGGTATGCAGCCATGGGATGTTCTTCATCGGGGTATATCTGATAAATTAGGAATAACAATCGGTACAGCTACAATAATAATAGCATCACTTACAATGATAGCAGACTTTATTTTGGGAGATAATATAGGATGGGGAACAGTCGCTAATATGGTATTAGTGGGTCTTTTTATGGATATGATAATATATTCTGGATTAATACCAGAAGCAAATACCATATTGTCAGGATTATTACTTCTTATATTTGGTCTATTGATACTTTCTTTTGGAATGGTATTTTATATGGATAGTGGTCTTGGAAGTGGACCAAGAGATGGGCTTATGGTTTGTCTTCAGAAAAAAACAGGAAAATCAGCGAATATTGTAAAAGTATCTATGGATATTACAGCACTTGTTATAGGTATACTTCTAGGAGGAAAAGTAGGGATAGGAACTATTATAAGTGCTTTCGGATTAGGGCTTGCAATAAAAATTGTATTTAAAATATGTAAGTTTGATGCGACAGAAGTTGAAAATAGATATATTGTTGATGATATAAAATATGTAAAAAATTTATCTAATAATATGACAAAATAATATTATAAATTTCAAGTTAGTATAATTGGAATAAAAGATATTTTTATAATTTACTTAAATAAAAGGAACTTTTCTAATAAATAGAAAGGTTCTTTTTTATTTATATAGATATAAAAAATAAATCTATATGCAAATTATTATAGATATTAAATACACATATTAAATTTATGAAAAATTTTAAAACTAAAAAAGTAAAAAGCAAGGTAGTATATTATAAAAGAAAATAATGAAAAAATTTCAAAATATATTTATAAATACTAAACTTATACAAAGGTAATAATAAGCTAATATGTAAGAGATATAAAAATACGTTGAAAATTTAAGGTGTTAAAAGGGAATAAAATATAATTAAAAAATAAAAAAATACTTGAAAAAAATAAACTTTTTGTTTATAATATCTAATTGTTATGGTTTAGAAATGATAAACTTAGAGTTTAGTGAATTTTATATATAAATTAGGAGAAATAAAATGGAAATAGGAAAGAAAATAAAAAGACTTAGAATAGAAAAACAGCTCACCCAGGAAGAATTGGCTAATAGATGTGAACTTTCAAAAGGATTTATTTCACAACTTGAAAATGATTTAACATCACCATCTATAGCGACATTAATAGATATTTTAGAAATATTAGGTACAAATTTAAAAGAATTTTTCAATGACACAGAAAGTGAAAAAATAGTATTTGTAAAAGACGATATGTTTGAGACAGAAGATGAAGAGTTAAAATATGAATTTAAATGGTTAGTACCTAATTCACAAAAAAATGAAATGGAACCAGTTATAGTAACTATTCAACCAGGAGGGCAATATAAAGAGGAGAAACCTCATGAAGGAGAAGAATTTGGATATGTTTTAGCAGGTTCAGTATTTCTTCACTTAGGAGATAAAAAGTTAAAAGTAAGAAAAGGTGAAAGTTTCTATTTTAAACCTAGAGCAAAACATTATTTATCAAATGAGGGTAAAACATTGGCAAAAGTGCTATGGGTTAGTACACCACCGACTTTTTAATAATTTTAGAGTAGTTGATTTATAAGAAGAGTAAGAAAGAGGTGTTATATTTTGACAGAAAACATAATAGAGTTAAGAGGAGTAAATAAAGTATACGGAGATAATATAGTATTAGATAATTTTAATCTTGATATAAAGAAAAATGAATTTTTAACATTATTAGGACCATCAGGTTGTGGAAAAACAACAATGTTGAAAATAATAGCAGGATTTGAACATGCAGATAAAGGGAGTGTAATATTTGAAGGTAAAGAAATAAATAATCTTCCACCAAATGAAAGACATGTAAATACTGTTTTCCAAAAATATTCATTATTTCCACATATGAATGTTTATGAAAATGTAGCTTTTGGATTAAAAATAAAAAAAGTTCCAAAAGACGAAATAGATAGAAAAGTAAAAGAAGTTTTAAAATTAGTTGCATTAGAAGGATTTGAAAATAGAGATATTGATTCACTTTCAGGAGGACAGCAACAAAGAATAGCAATAGCTAGAGCTGTTGTTAATGAACCAAAAGTTTTACTTCTTGATGAACCTTTAGCAGCACTTGATTTAAAATTAAGACAAGAAATGCAGGTAGAATTAAAAAGAATACAAAAAAAATTAGGAATAACATTTATATTTGTAACACATGATCAAGAAGAAGCACTTAGTATGTCTGATACTATAATAGTTTTAAATAAAGGTAAAATACAACAGATGGGAAATCCAGTAGATATATATAATGAGCCTAAAAACTCATTTGTAGCTAAATTTATAGGTGAAAGTAATATTTTACCAGGAATAATGTTAGAAGACTTCAAGGTTATTTTTGCTGATAGAGAATTTGAATGTGTGGATAAAGGTTTTGAAAAAAATGAAAATATAGAAGTTGTCATAAGACCAGAAGATATAAAAATGGTAAAACCATCAGAAGGAATGATAGTAGGAAAAGTAAAATCTGTAATATTTAGAGGAGTACATTATGAAATAGAACTTGAAGAAAATGGTAGAACTTGGTTACTTCATAATACTCAGTATGCAGAAGTTGGAACAGAACTTGGAATAAATATATATCCAGAAGATATTCACATAATGAAAAAAGTTGGTGATGATGATGTCAAATAGAAAATCAAAATCACAATTTGCATATCCATATATAGTTTGGAGTGCTATATTTGTAATAATTCCATTATTATTAATGGTTTATTATAGTTTTACAAAAGAAGTTAATGGAGAAGTAGTATTTACTTTAGATAACTTTAAATCAGTATTGAATCCAATATATATTTCTGTATTTTGGAGATCAATATTAATTTCTGGAGGAGCTACTTTAGCATGTATAATAATTGGATATCCAGTAGCATATATAATATCTAAAGCTCCAATAAGTAAAAGAGGAACTTTAATACTTTTATTTATATTACCTATGTGGATGAATTTCCTACTTAGAACATATTCATGGGCAGCAATACTTGGTCAAAATGGACTTATAAATAATTTTTTAGGGTTATTTGGAATACACTACAAATCAATTCTATATACTCCAGTTGCAGTATTAATTGGTATGGTATATAACTTTTTACCTTTTATGGTATTACCTATATATACATCATTATCAAAAATGGATAATGATTTAATAGCAGCGGCACATGATTTAGGTGCTAATAATTTTACTGTTTTTAGAAAAGTTATATTCCCACTTAGTTTACCAGGTGTATTTTCGGGAATAACAATGGTATTTATGCCATCGATAACATCGTTTGCAATATCAAGACTATTAGGAGGAGGTAAAACTCTTTTAATAGGTGATTTAATAGAACAACAGTTTACAGTTGTTGGAGATTGGAACTTTGGTTCTGCAATATCAATATTCTTAATGATAGTAATATTAATATCAATGTCTATAATGTCAAAAATGGATGATGGAAATGGAGAAGGAGGTATGATTATATAATGAATAAAAATAAAAAAAGAATAAAAATAATTTCAGATATATACATGCTTTTAGTATTTCTATTTCTTTATATACCTATATTTGCATTGATAATATTCTCATTCAGTGATTCAAAATCAATGGGACATATAGGAGGATTTACTTTTAAATGGTATATTAATCTGTTTAAAAATAGAACTATAATGACAGCACTTTATTATACGGTAACAATAGCTATAATAGCATCTGTTTTGGCGACAATAATAGGAACTATAAGTGCAATAGGTATCAATAAAATGAGACCTAGAAATAAAGCTATAATGATGAACGTAAATAATTTACCTATATTAAATACAGAAATAGTTACAGGTGTAGCTTTAATGAGCTTATTTGTATTTATAAAAGTAGATTTTGGATACTTAACAATGTTAATAGCACATATAATGTTCTGTATTCCATATGTAATACTATCTGTACTTCCTAAATTAAGACAGATGCCAGAAAATTTAGAAAATGCAGCTATGGATTTAGGAGCGACACCTTTTTATGCTTTAAGAAAAGTAATTTTACCACAGATAAAACCAGGAATAGTCTCTGGATTTTTAATGGCATTTACTATGTCTATAGATGATTTTATAATAAGTTTTTTCAATTCAGGAAATGGTGTAACAAATTTATCTATAGAAATATACTCTATGGCAAGAAGGGGTATAAAACCAGAAATAAATGCATTATCAACATTGATGTTTGTAACAGCTCTTATATTGCTTTTACTTTCTAATAAAAAACAATCATTATCAGAAGGAGGAAAATAAATGAATTTAACAACAAAGAAGATAATATCACTTTTTTTACTTATATCTATTATTATAATTCCTCTGACTGGATGTACGGGTGCAAAAGATTCATCAAAAGTATTAAATGTTTACAATGTTGGTGATTATATAGATGAGAGCTTAATAGATAAATTTGAAAAAGAAACAGGAATAAAAGTACAATATTCTACATACGATACAAATGAAATGATGTATCAAAAGGTAAAAAGTGGTAGTACAAAATATGATTTAGTTGTACCTTCTGATTATATGGTTTCTAAAATGAGAAGAGAAGGTATGCTTAAAAAAATAGATTTTAAAAATATACCTAATATAAAAAATATAGATAAAAAATTTTTAAATCCTAAATATGATCCTAAAAATGAGTATAGTGTTCCATATATGTGGGGAACATTAGGGATAGCATATAATGATAAATATGTTGATAAAAAAGATATAGGTTCTTGGGATATATTATGGAACCCTAAATATTCAGGAAAAATACTTGTATTTGATTCTGTTAGAGATACTATGGGAGCGGCATTAATTAAATTAGGATATAGTATGAATACAAAGAATCAAAAAGAAATAGATGAAGCAAAAAATTTATTAATAAAACAAAAAAAATATGCTTTAGCTTATGTAAATGATGAAGGTAAAGATAGAATGGTTGGAGAAGATGCTCATATAGGAATGTTTTATTCAGGAGATTATCCTCTTATGAAGCAAGAAAATCCAAATCTTAAATTTTTTGTACCTAAAGAAGGAAGTAATAAATGGGTAGATACTATGTGTATACCGAATACTGCTGAAAATAAAAAAGAAGCAGAAATGTTTATAAACTTCTTATTAGATCCACAAAATGCTAAAGTAAATACAGAATATATAGGGTATTCTACACCTAATAAAGAATGTTTAAAAATACTTGATAAAGAAATAAAAAATGATCCATCAGGTTATCCAGATGAAAAATTATTAAATAAATGTGAAACATTTATAGATTTAGGCGATTTCTTAAAGGTATATAATAGAGCTTGGATTGAATTAAAATCAAAGTAAAACAAAAATGATAGATACATATCTATCATTTTTTTATTGTAAATTTTTTTAATATGAAGATATACAGTTTAAAATATTGCTTGAATATAACTCATATTATATAATAAAAAATATTATACAAAAAAGAATAAAAAAAGTTATGAAAATATTTAAGAGGATATTTACTATGGATAAAAGAAATTTTGAAAATGAAGAATTAATAGATTTATCAAAGAATGTAGTGAAAAATCAAAAAGAAAGAAAAGCTAATAAAAAAATAGAAATAGAAAATCAAAAAAATAAAATAAATTCAGAAAAAAGTACAAATAAAAAAAATAATAATTCTAATAATATAAAATTAAAAAAGAATAGAAAATACGATGAAAAAAATAGAAATCAAAAGAATAGAAAATCAAAAAATATTCATAAAAATAGCAAAAAACAAAACAAAAAGGTGGAAATATCAGCTATTTTAATAGGGTTGACAATATTTATATTTTTTATATATTCAATATTTGGTAGAGGATATATAGAAGATATAAAAAGAGATGATTTTATAAATATGATAGAGCCAATAGCAGTAGATGTTTATGAAAAGTATGGTATTTATCCATCAGTTACTATATCACGGGCAGCAGTTGAATCAAATTGGGGAAAATCAGAATTATCAAAAGAAGGATTTAATTTATTTGGAATCAAAGCAGATAAATCTTGGAATGGAAGAAAAATAAATATGATGACAAAAGAAAATTATAATAATACAGAAAATGCAGCATTTAGAAAATATAGATCATACAAAGAATCTATATTTGATTATGGTAAATTTTTGAACGAGAACAAAAGATATGAAAAAGCAGGATTATTTAAGGCGAAAAGTGGCAAAGAACAGGCTCAAATACTAGAAAATGCAGGATATGCAACAAAAGAAAACTCTGATGGAGAACCTGTTTATGCTGATATATTAATAGATTTTATGAATAGATATAAATTAGAAAAAATAGATTTAAAATATCAGAAAAAGTAATATTTTAAAATAAAGTATATGAATTTGTAGATTGATATTTTTATAAAGATTATTAGATAAATCTATATGAGATATTTTTATAAATATCTCATTCAAAAAAATAAAATAAAAAAATATAAAAAAAGTGTTGACCTTTTGTTAATTAGGTGGTAATATAATACTTGTCCTTGAGAGAGGGCAAGAAACAAAAGAGAAAATCGAAAGATTAAAATGAACTTTGAAAACTGAACAGCAGATATATTTAGTTCGAACAAATAGTTCGAAC
>NZ_JARIBH010000016.1 GCF_029264495.1 Peptacetobacter sp. | reverse complement strand
TTTTTTCTATCTTTTTTCTCTCCGCCACAACCACAGCTGCAACAAGAGTGTTCATCATTAGATGAATTTTTATTAGAGGAGCAAGTTTTAGATGATGGGCATCCTATACATTTAGCACCACTTTTTTTAGCTTTTACTATGTAATATATCGCGCCTCCAACAATAGCGACAAGTATAAGTATTATAATTATATCGCTCATTTTATAACCACTCCTTTCTATAAATTAAGATAAAATAGATTATTTAGCGTTTAAAGAATATTCTTCATCAAGTCTCTTATTAGTATTCATTATAAGTTTTATAATGAAAGCTGCTATTGCAAGAACAACTATAAGTCCTGGAACAAATCCTGCACCAACAGAACCAGTAGTTATTAATGTTCCTATCTGATAAACAAGGAATGCAATTGTATAACCAGCAGCGAATTGAAGACCAATACCAGCTAAAAGCCATTTTTTATCTTTTATTTCTGAGTTCATCGCACCTATAGCTGCAAAGCAAGGTGGTGTATAAAGGTTGAACATTAAGTAAGCAAGTGCTGCTACTGAAGTAAGTCCCATAGTAGTTGCAACTGTATTAGCTCCACCAGTTAATACAAGATCATCTACATTTATGAAATTAGTTAATCCATAAACTACTGCTATAGTACCAACAACATTTTCTTTAGCTATAAATCCAGTTATAGCTGCAGCTGCTAACTGCCAAGCTCCGAATCCAAGAGGTATTAATAATACTGCAAATGGAGAAGCTATAGAAGCAAGTATAGAAGTATTTTCCATTCCTTCTGGAACTAATTGTAACTGCCAGTTGAATGACTGCATTATCTGAACTAATGCATTACAAACAAGTATTATTGTACCAGCTTTTATTATGTAAGCTTTAGCTCTAGAGAACATTGAAAGAGTAGCTCTTTTTAAGCTTGGTATTTTATATTCTGGTAATTCCATTATAAAGAATGATTTTCTATATTTATGTCCAGTTATTTTTAATATAAGTAAAGAACTAAGTACAATTAATAGTATACCTACAAAGTACATTAAAGTACCAACCCAAGAAGCATCACTAAAGAATGCACCAGCGAATAAAGCTATAACTGGTAATTTTGCTCCACAAGGCATGAAAGGAGTAAGCATAGCAGTTGTTCTACGTTCTCTTTCATTACGAATTGTACGGCAAGCCATAACACCTGGTATTGCACAACCAGTACCTATAACCATAGGTATTATAGATTTACCTGAAAGTCCAACTCTTTTGAATATAGGGTCCATAACAACACTTACACGAGCCATATAACCACAATCTTCAAGTAAAGCTATTAAGAAATACATAACCATTACTAGAGGTAAGAAACCAACAACGGCACCAACACCACCGATTATACCATCAACAAGTAATGCTTGTAAGAAAGGAGATGCTCCAGATACCATTTCTGCTACATATCCTTGGAAACTTTCTATCCAACCAACAAGTATATCTGCAAGTAAAGGACCTAATTTTGACTGAGATATATCAAATACAAGCCACATAACTACAGCAAATATAGGTATACCTAACCATTTATTTGCTAAAACAGCATCAACTTTATCCTGAGTATTTCTATCTTTAGTTAAAACTTTACGAGTTTCAACTTCACTTACTATTTTATTAACGAAAGCAAATCTTTTTCTATCTGCTTCTTCAACTTCTTTTTTATCATGTAGATTTATATCTCCTTGATGATAAGGGGCAACCTGTTTTTTACCATTTAAAGAGATTGCACTTGCTGCAACATCAGCTATACCTCTTTCATTAGTAGAAACAGTAGATATTACAGGACAACCAAGAGATTTAGATAATTTATCTACATCTATTTTAGTTCCTTTTTTCTCTGTTATATCACTTTTATTAAGTGCAACTACTACTGGGATACCTAATTCAAGTAGCTGAGTAGTAAAGAATAAACTACGGCTAAGATTTGTTGCATCAACTATATTTATTATAGCATCTGGATTTTCGTGTTTTACATAACCACTTGTTATACTTTCTTCTGATGTGAAAGGAGACATAGAATAAGCTCCTGGTAAATCTACTGCTATAATATCTTCTGGTATAGTACAGAAGTTCTTTTTAAGAGAACTTTCTCTTTTGTCTACGGTAACACCAGCCCAGTTACCAACGTGTTCATTTTTTCCTGTTAATAAATTGTACATAGTGGTTTTACCACTATTTGGATTTCCTGCTAAAGCAATCCTCATTATTTTTTTCCTCCTTAATTTTATATTATGCTTTTATATCACTAGCTAAAATATAAATTATATAATTACAGTAAACTATTCTAAAATTATTGCCTGTGCTAAGTTTTCGTCTATATTGTATCTACCATCTTTAACAGATACTACATAACTTTTTCTAAAATGTGAAACAACAGTGATTTTTTCACCACTATAACATCCTAGTGAAAATAAAAAAGCATTTAATTCTTCATCATCTGTTTTTATATCCTTTATGATATATTCCTGTTCTAATTGAGCTTTTGTTAAATCCATTATAAAATCCTCCTAAAAAATAAATAGTTATATATAAGTCAATCAATTACATATATAAAAATAACATAAATAATAATCATTGTCAATGAAAAATAAATATCGAAATTATATCAATATTAATGTAGAAAAAATAAATACCCAATATATAAAAAAGAGAATTATATTTTAATTAGAAATGGAAATTGCATCGTTTGAAATTTTAAAATAAAAATAAATTTTATCATATATACTTTTATGAATTTTATTCTTAATTATAAAAGACTAATCTAAAATTAGATTAGTCTTAAAAGTAAAATATTTATATAAATAATAAAAGACTTACTGCCATTAAAATCATACCAGAAATTAAACCATATATAGATAGATGATGTTCTCCATATTCTCTTGCAGCTGGAAGTAATTCATCAAATGATATAAATACCATTATTCCTGCTATTGATGCAAATATTATTCCAAAAACAGTTTCATTAATAAATGGCATAAGAATTAACCAACCTATTAAAGCACCTATAGGTTCTGCAATTCCTGACATAAACGAATAAAAGAATGCTTTTTTCTTTGAACCGGTAGCATGATATATAGGAACTGATACAGATATACCTTCAGGTATATTATGTATAGCTATTGCAAAAACTATGGGAATAGCTAAAGTAGGATCCTCAATAGCAGATACAAAAGTAGCTAAGCCTTCAGGAAAATTGTGTAAAGAAATCGCTAAAGCAGTACACAATCCTGTTCGAAGGAGCTTTGTATTACAAGAGTTACAATTTTCCATCTCCTCAACCAATTTCAACTCATGTGGATTTTCTTCAGATGGAATTAATTTATCTATTAAAGCTATAATAAACATACCAGCAAAGAAAGAGAGAACAGTTAAAGATGTTCCAATTTTTTCACCATGTACAGAAACAATGGAATTTTGTGCTTCTGGAAATATTTCTATCATTGATACATAAATCATAACACCAGCTGAAAAACCTAAGCTAACAGATAAAAATTTTTTATTTGTATGTTTTGTAAAAAAAGCTATACAACTTCCTATGGTAGTACTAAGACCTGCCAAAAGTGTAAAAGAAAAAGCTATTAATATATTATTATTCATATAGATCCTCCTAATTCAAAAATTAAATGATATCAACTATCAATTGTAAATTAGCATAATAATTATTACTTGTCAACATATGAATTTTTCATGAAAAAAAGTACAAATAATTATTTTTAATAGACAAAATAGCTTTAAAAGGTATAAAATATAAAGTAAATAAAAATTATTGATAAAAAATCACAATAGATGAGAATCGATATAAATTGAAAATAATAAGTGATATAAACTGAAAAAAAATATTATTTTTCTCAAAAACATTGATTTTTTCATCTAAATGAGAATATAATTATAATATTATAGAGTGTTTTAACATAAAAATATATTAGTATATTTTAAGGAGAGATAAAAATGTATTACAAGAGAATAATGAGATTGGCAATGTTGACATTAGCAGGAAAGATGATAAGTGATGCTAATAAAAATAAATCAAAAAATAAAAATCATGTTAATGTAGCAGATTTTTTAGGAGTGGTAGAGGTTAAACATAGTATAAAAGGAAGAATAAGATACCATATACCTAAATTAAAAGGAAATAATGTACTTGCAGAACATATAATAAATCAATTATCAAAAGTAAATATGATAGGAAATGTAGAAGCAAATGCTATAACTGGAACACTTTTAATAAACTATAACTATGGAGAAATAGATCCTTCAATGATTACAGCAGCAATTGTAAAGCTTCTTAATTTAGAAAATGAAATCAAAAAGAAAAAGGATTCATTAGTCACTAGAGAACTTTCAAATGTAAAAGAAGTTCTTAATTTAGCGATTTATAATAAGACTAAAGGGGTATTGGATATAAGAGCGATATATTTAATAACAATAATTATATTTGCTATAAGAGGAATTAGAATGGCTCCAAAAATGTTACCAAATGGATACACAATGGTAAGATGGGCTTATAAAGAAATATAGTAAGTTTGAGGTGAGAATATGTTAAAGAAATTAGTTATATCAAAGTTAATGAAAATAAAAGTGGCTCACAGTATACCTGGAAGAATAAGATTTAAAGTTTCTACATTAAAAGATATACCAGAAGAATATATGATTTATGAAAAATATTTACATCAAGCACTTGAAAAATTAGATGGAATAGAATCAGTAGAGGTGCATAGAGTAACAGGTAGTATTTTAGTAACATATAATGTTAAAAAAACTTATGAAGAAAAAATTTTAAAATGGGTTGAAGTAATTAAAGAAATAGGAATTAAAAATTTAGACCTAATTGAAAAATACGGAGAAACAAACACAGATTATGTTGTCGATATAGTAGAACAACAACTAGATGAAGCTATTAAAAATTTTTGTTAATTAAAAATAAATATAAAAATAAATAGATAGAAAGGAGTATTGTAATGGCTAATAATAATTTATTATTAAAAAGTGAAATAAAACATAAAATAAATGGAAGAATTAGACTTAGATGTGAAGCTATTAAATATCTTTCAAGCTATAAGGAAGAATTAGAAGAAAGAATATTATCTTCATCATTTATAAATGAAGCAAGTATAAATAGTGTAGTAGGTTCTATGCTAATAAAATATGAAAATACTACAGATGAATCAAAAATAATTAGTTTTATAGATGGCATAATATCAGAATATGATGTAAAAGTATTTGCAGCTATGAGAGAAAAACAAAATGAGAGTGTAGTAGTTTCAGAAAAAAATGAAGAAACATCTAAAGATATAATAAAAAGATTAACATTAAATACAGCAGTTTTAGGATATTCTATAGCTAAAGGTAGATTTGGTTGGAAAGATTTCTACAGTGTAGAAAGATATGGAAGATTCGGGAAATTCCTAACAGTTCCAGCATTAGCATCAGTATATTTAAACAAAGGTTTAATTGAAAATGGTATATTTGGAGCGGTAAAAAACAAGAGATTAAATGCAGATACATTGACATTAACTTCTATAGCAGCGAGTTTAATGTTAGGAAATGACAAATCAGCACTTATGATAACTCTTTTATCAGATATAGCAGAACTTATGACAATATATACTATGGAAAAAACGAGAGATTCTATAAAAGAAATGTTCTCTGTCAATGAAGAAGAAGTATGGACAATAGATGAAAATGGTGTTCTTAAAAAAGTATCTATTGATGATATAGAAAAAGATGATATGGTAGTTATACATACTGGGGAAAAAATATGTGTAGATGGAGAAGTTGTAGATGGAGAAGCAGTAGTAGACCAAGCTTCTGTAACAGGAGAGTTTGTTCCTGCTGTTAAAAAAATTGGAGAAAAAGTATTTGCTGGAACAGTTGTAAAAACTGGTAATATAACTGTAAAAACAGAAAAAGCAGGTGATGATACTGTAGTTTCTAGAATAATACATTTAGTTGAAGATGCAGCATCTAAAAAAGCTCCAATACAGGATTATGCTGATAAATTCTCTAACTATTTAGTTCCATTTAACTTTGCATTTGCAGCTATTATTTATATGGCAACAAAAAGTCCAGCAAGAGCATTAAATATGATGATAATTGACTACTCTTGTGGTATAAAATTATCTACAGCAACAGCGTTCTCTGCTGCTATAAATAATGCAGTTAAAAATGGTGTACTTATAAAAGGTGGAAATTATTTAGAAGCAATGTCTAATTCAGACACATTAGTATTAGATAAAACTGGTACTTTAACAGAAGGAAAACCAACAGTAACAGATATAGAAGTTATAGACTCAGAACTTAGTGAAAATGAAGTATTAAAAATAGCAGGTGCAGCAGAAGAAACATCTTCACATCCAATGTCTACAGCTATAATTAATGAAATAGAAAAAAGAGGAATAGAAATTCCTGTTCATGGACCAGTTATAACTCATATTGCAAGAGGTATGGAAACTGATATAGATGGAAAAAGTGTTTATGTTGGAAGTAAGATATTCTTAAAAGAAAAAGGCATAGAAGTAAAAAATATAAAAGATTCAGAGAAAAAATTATCTTCAGCAAGTTCAAATCTTATATATGTATCATATGATGGAAAAATGTCAGCAATTATCGCTATAAAAGATAAAATGAGAGATAATATGAGAAAAGCTATAAATAATATAAGATACCAAGGTGTAGATGATATATTATTATTAACTGGAGATTTAGATAATCAGGCTAGAGAAGTAGCTACACTTATGGGTGTAGATAGATATAAAGCAGAACTTTTACCAAAAGATAAAGCAGAAGAAGTACTAAAATATCAAGCTAAAGGATCTAGAGTAATGATGGTAGGGGATGGTATAAACGATGCACCAGCTCTTGCATATTCAGATGTAGGTATAGCTCTTGGTGGTGGAAGTACAGATGTTGCTATGGAAGCTGCGGATATAACTATACAGGGTGATAATCCTATGATGTTGCCTACAATTATCGATTTATCAAAGATGACTATGAAGGTAGTAAAAGAAAACTTTGGAATGGTAATAGGAATAAACAGTGTAGGATTAATACTTAGTGCAGCAGGTGTATTACCAGTATTTTTAGGTGCAGTTCTTCATAACTCAAGTACAATTCTTGTTGTAGCAAACTCATTAAGATTACTATTCTTCAATATGGAGAGAGGTGTATAGTTATGAATAATCCTACTATAGTTGTAGCCCATAAAATAAAAGGGCGAATAAGAATAAAACTTTCTCATCCACTTAGAAAAGGTGAGGAATTAATGGAAGATCTTATAAAGAAAGATGAAATATATAAAGCTAGATATAATGATATAACAAAATCAGTTCTTATAGAGTATAATCCATATAGACTTAGTGAGGAAGAAGTTATAATTAGAGTTATAGCTATATATTCAAAAAGTTATGATATGATACCTATAAGATTAGTATATGAATCTAAAAAGAAAAATTTACCAGCTATGGCGTGTTATTCTTTAGCAATGATAGGAATTGGTGGGATTTCTAAGTATATTGCTATGAATCAAAGAGTATATGATTTTATAAATTGGGCAGTAGTAGGAACAACTATAGGGGCTATAGGAGAACATGCCTATAAGGAAGTAAATGAGAGAGGATATTTTGATCCTGAAGTAGTTTCTGTTATGTATTTAATTAATTCAGTAACAAAAGGAGAGTTTTTATTACCTTCAATAGTTACATGGGTTACTACTTTTGGTAGACATCTTATAGAATTATCATATGGTGGATTAATGATATCTGTAAGAGAACTAAAAAATAGAGATGGAAATACATATTTTGATGTATCTGTAAAACCAGATAATGAAATTTCTAGAAGTGCAGGAATAGTAAGAGCATTTTTAGAAAGATTTATAGAATTAGAAAGAAATTCTATGGGAAGATCTTTTATGGTGTCTGATAGAGGAATGAGAGGATATAGTGGTCAACTTTATGCAGCAGGAAAAGGAAACTGCTATATAGGAATGGATTGTAAAAGCTTAAAATTATATGAAGATGCTATAAAATAATAAAGACAATAAATTAAAATTTATTGAATAAAATTAATTATAATTGATAAACAAAAGGAGTGGTAATATGTTAAACGGTATAAACAAAGATCATATAACAGGAGCATTAGTTGGTGTTGGTGTATGTGCAGTAGGATATTATGCATATAAAAAAAATCAGGAAAAAGTTGATAACTTTTTAAGAAATCAGGGAATAAATATAGCTAATGAAAACTGCAAAGACTATGCAGCTATGAGCTTAGAAGAATTAATGGAAACAAAAGAAGCTATAGAAGATTTTATAGCAGAAAAAGAAATGATTGTTAATGATATGCCAAATGAAGCTTGTGCAGAATAATTTAAATTAGTTAAAAATTTAATAAGAAAAGTGTATTATTATTTAAAGTTTGTAAACCACTAAAGGAAAATTTCTTTTAGTGGTTTATTTTTTTTATTGGATGAGATATATTAAAATTTTTTTAATATGAATTATAAAGAAACAACTGAAAACGATTATTTTAAGTTGTAAGTTGTATTTATTAAATAAATATATAACACTGCTAAAAAAAATAAAATGTACAAATAAAAAAAATTTATTAATAATAAAAGTAAAATTAATAACTTTTTAATATTAATAATTCTTTAACAATAATAAAGATGTATCTTTAAAGTGCTAAATGATATAGACAAAAATATGAAAAACATGATAATATTTTATTTATCAAGGAGAAATTATAAGATTATTCAAAAAATTATTGTTTTACTAAGATTTAATAAGTTTATTAAATATAGTACAAAAATTTTTATCAATATGTGAAAACGATATTTTATATGTATTCTTGAAGAGGGTGTTAAGTATTATATTAAATAGGGTAATTTTTTATAATATTAATTTGTTCGGTTGGGATTCAAAAAGGGAGATTTGAATCCCAAAAAAATTAGCTTAACCCATAGTATATTCAATTAAAACCATAATTGGTTGAAAAATATATAAATTAGAGGGAGGATTTTTATGTCGTCAGAAAAAGTTAAACATCCTAAAGGACTTTGGTTAGCCAATATATCAACAGGAATCCAATGTCATTGTGGATATGCATTTTCATCAGTATTTATACTATTTCTAACAGCAGATGTAAGTGCAAATGGATTAGGTCTTAGTGTGGCTAAGGCAGCATCAATAATAGGTGTATTTACAGCTATAAACTATATGGGTTCTATTTTTGGTGGTTGGATAACAGATAATTATTTAGGAATTCAAAAATCACTTATATTAGGATCATTCTTAAATGGATTAGCATATTTGGTATTATTCTTTATAAAACCATCGATTGCAGGTATTTGGTCAGGTCTTATAATTTTAATCGCTGCCGGAATGTTCTTTAAAGGTCAAATAAGTAATTTAGTTGGTTCTCTTTATGGAGCTAAAGAATTTACAAGAAAAGATGCAGCATATGCTCTATATTATATGTCAATAAATATAGGAGCTTTCTTCGGACCAATAATATCAGGTCTTATAGCAGATAAATGGTTTGCAGAAATAGCTAGTAATGGAGAAATACTTTCTTATGGGTATAAATATATATTCTTAATGAATGCTATCTTAATGTTTGCAGTAGCAGTATTTATATATTTAACAGCTCCTAAATTATTAGGTGAAGTTGGTAAATATCCTGTAAATGGAAAAAGAGCTGTAAAAGCAGCAAAATCATCTAAAAAAGAAGTAGTTGAACATCAACCTTTAACAAAAACAGAAAAAAGTAGAATATGGTCAATGGTTATCTTATTTATATTTGTTGTTTTATTCTGGTCAGCATGGTTCCAAACTCAGACTTCATTCTCAATACTAATGAATGACTTAGTTCAGAGAAATATAGGTGGATTTACTATACCTGTTCCATGGTTAGTTGCATATAACTCAATATTATGTGTTGTATTCGCACCACTAATGGCAAAATTATGGTTAAAATTAGGTGAAAGTAAAAAGGGAGATTTATCTATACCTACTAAAATGGCTCTAGGAATGTTATTTACAGCAGGAGCGTTTGTAGTTCTTATAATAGGTATAAATA
>NZ_JARIBH010000036.1 GCF_029264495.1 Peptacetobacter sp. | reverse complement strand
AAAAAGGAACTCCATATTTAATATAGGAGTTCCTTTTATATTAATTAAATATTAAAAACTTAGCTACAAGAGTTATTATTGGTAAACTTATCAAAGTTCTAACCAAGAACACAACTAGTAAATCTTTTAAATTCAATGGAATATCAGATTTCAAAACTACAGCTCCTGTTTCTGTAAGGTATATAAGCTGAGAAATTGATAACACACCGATTATAAATTTAGTTATTTCTGCTATATTTCCTGAAGAAACCATTATAGATGGTAAGAACATATCTGTAAAACCAACTAAAACAGCAGGTGCAGCTTCAACAGCATTAGGAATTTGAAGTAATTTCAATACAAAAACAACAGGATATGAAATTATTGTAAAGAAAGGTGTATATTCAGCAACTATAAGAGCTAATGTTCCCCAAGCCATAACAAGTGGTAAAAGAGCGAAATACATATCTATAACTGTTCTACAACCATTTTTTATTATATCCGAAAAAGAAGGTGAAGTTTCAGCTCTTTTTATAGCTTTTTTGATACCAAAAGCAAATACATTTTCATTTTCAGGAATAACTTCTTCTTTAAGATGTTCAACTCCCATATATGTAGAATCTTCAAATTTACAAAGTGGATATATTCTAGGCATTATAAGTGCACATGCTAATGACGCTAAACAAACTGTTCCATAAAAAGGAACAAATATATCCATAAATCCTAATTGGTCTGCAATAACAGTTGAGAAAGGTAATGAAACTAATGAGAAACAAACAGCAATAATAGATGCTTCTTTTGCAGTATAAAAACCTTGTTTATATTGAGTATTTGTTATCATTATACCTAAAGTACCATCACCAAGCCATGAAGATATTGCATCGATAGCAGATCTACCTGGAACTTTAAATAATTTGTACATAAATTTAGAAATCATTGTTCCAAAAAGGTCCATAAGACCAAAATCTACAACAAGTGGAAGTAAAAATCCAGACACTAAAAATATAGCAAGTAAACTTGGAAGTACTCCTATCATAGTTCCACCAGTAGAATCGGAATTAATAAATTCTGGTCCAACCTTGAATATTGTCATAAAAATGAATATAGAACCAAGTATTCTAAAAATTAGCCAAAAAGGTGATACTTCAAGAACACTTCTTAAAAAATCATTTTTTATGTGTATAAATCTACTTAATATAGAAAATACAGCAGAAGCGAGAATTACTATTAAAGCTATATAATTTATATAGTCTGCAAGTAATATTTTTATAAGTTCTGCAATAAATCCTATTCCTATATTTATCGAAGAAAGTCCTTCAATATTTAAAATTTTTCCGTATGGCAGAGGAATGACAAATAAAATCATACCAAAAATAGACGGAATTAAAAATCTTAAAAATCCACTCATATTAATGGATTTTTTATAATTACTACTATTCAAAATAAATCCCTCCTGAAATATAATTAAACAATATTTTGAAAATTAATTTTTTTTAATAAATATTTATGAAATATTATTTACTTTTTTAAATAAATATTTTTGATAATTGAATAAAATAAAAATTAAAAAACATTAAAAAAGGCTTTGAAAAACTTTCAAAAGCCAAGTACAAGTTTATATCATTTTTGATATAAAGTCAATGAAAATAGTGCATATTTATAATTTTAAAGGTATAATAAAATAAAGAAAATAAATTTTGAAAGGACTGATTTAATGATACTTATAAAAAACGGTAGATTAGTAAATCCAGCAACTAATACAGATGAAATAATAGATGTTGCAATCAAAGATGGGAAGATATTTAAATTAGATAAAAATATAGATGAAAATGGATTTGATAAAATAATAAATGCAGATGGAAATATTGTAGCTCCTGGTCTTATAGATGTACATGTGCATTTTAGAGATCCTGGATATGAATATAAAGAAGATTTAATTACAGGTTCAGCATCGGCTGCAAAAGGAGGATTTACTACAGTTGTATGTATGGCAAATACCAAACCAATAGTAGATAATGTTGAAGTATTAAATTATGTACAGAATAAAGCAGAATTAGTTCCTATAAATATAATTCAAGCTGCAGCTATAACAAAAGGATTTTTAGGTAAAGAATTAGTAGATATGAAAACTTTAAAAGAAGCTGGAGCATTAGGATTTACAGACGATGGTTTACCTATAAATGACACAGCACTTGTGATGAAAGCGATGGAAATGGCAAAAGAATTAGATGTTCCTTTAAGTTTTCACGAAGAAGATCCATCATTAATAGGAAATCCTGGTGTAAATGCAGGAGAAGTATCAAAAGAATTAGGATTACCTGGAGCATCAAATGTAGCTGAAGATGTAATGGTAGCTAGAGATTGTATGATGGCAATAAAAACAGGTGCAAAAGTAGATATACAGCATATAAGTTCAGGAAATTCTGTTGATATGGTAAGATTTGCAAAAGAGCATGGTGCTAGAGTATATGCTGAAGCATCTCCTCATCATTTCACATTAACAGAAGATGCAGTAAGAGAGCATAAAACATTTGCAAAGATGAATCCACCACTAAGAACTGATTGGGATAGAGAAAAAATAATAGAAGGATTAAAAGATAATACAATAGAAATAATAGCAACAGACCATGCACCACATACAACAGAGGAAAAAACTGGAGAATTTAAAAATTGTCCAAGTGGTATAATAGGTCTTGAAACATCTTTATCTTTAGGAATTATGTCATTAGTTAATGAAGGACATCTTAATTATTCTCAACTTATAGAAAAAATGACAGTAAAACCAGCTGAATTATATAATTTAGATACAGCTGATATTTCTGAAGGAAAGGTTGCTGATATAGTAATATTTAACCCAAATGAAAAGTGGATAGCAAAAGATTATGCATCTAAAGCAGAAAATACACCTTTTACAGGTATGACAATGACTGGTAAAGTAAAATATACTATATGTGGTGGTAAAATAGCTTTTGAAGATAAATAAATTATAGATAAAT
>NZ_JARIBH010000066.1 GCF_029264495.1 Peptacetobacter sp. | reverse complement strand
AAAAAAAGCACCTTAACAATTCTCTGTTAAAATGCTTTTAAAACTATTTTTCATATGTTTTCTCATATCAGTTTATTATTTTATCATATAGATTTTGAATATAATGTCCTTTTTCAGTATACCAATTTTCATCACTTTCATCATAATACATACAATCATCTTCTTCTAAATAAAAATACATCTCATTTTGAAGTTCATAATAATCTTCTTTTTCTATCGCTCTTTTAATTTTTCATTGCATTGTTTTAAATATTCTAATTCATTATTATTCAAACCAAATAGCATTTTATTTTCTTTCTTTATAGGATTGCACTGTATAAATTTACCAGTTTTAGGATTGATTGATATTGTATAACCATTATATTCATATACTCTACTTTTTTTCGATTCTTTTAGTAAGTTTCCATTACTAATACATTCTATAATTTTTTCTTTGGGAACATGCATATGATTAAGTTTTTTCATAATTTCTTTTGAATTATTTTTATTATCCCAATCATGTGTACCTATAGACATACTTGAAAAATAGTATGCAACTTCTTTTATTTCAATTCCATCTTTCATTTGTAGTCCTATTACTTCCTTTTTTAAATTATTATGATATATTTTGACTTGATTTACCTTGATATATGCCTTTTGTTAATTCATTTCTAACTATACCAGCTAATTTATCTCGATATTTTTTATAAAAAATAGAGACCTATCAAGTCTCTATTCCATTAATAAATTTCTATTTTATACTTAATATTCTATTCCTAAAATACTTAATGAATCTTTTATACACTCTATTTCAAGTGGAAAATCTGGTCCTTTTTCACCATCAATATCTGTTATCAAATCATCATCACATTTTATATTAACTTTTTTAGTTTTAAAATATAAAATTTCATTATCAGTCTCAAAATCTAAATGTTCACCTTTTAACACACCAATCAAAACAGGTATGGTTTTAGGTAGAGGCATTCCTTTAAATATAATTACATCTAAATATCCATCGTCTACTTCTGCTTTATATGCTAAATTTATATTTCCTGCTGTTTTTCCATTGAATACCAACATTAAATACATATTTCCAGAATAATTTACTTCTTCTGATTTAACATCTATATAAAATTCTCTCATAGACATTGCTTCTTCCATACCTTTTATATAGTATGTAATTCTTCCAAAAGAATTTTTTATATCATTGTTTATTTTCTGAGAAACATCTGTAAACATTCCTGCACTTGCTACATTTACAAAATATTTATTATTTACTCTTCCTAAATCTATTTTTTTAGGTTTTGAACTTATAATGTTTTTTATTGCCTCTTCTGGAATATGTTCTAATCCTAGTGCATTTGCAAAATCATTTGCTGTCCCTGATGGAATTATTCCTATTGGTATATCTATATTTTTTCTTTTCAGTTCATTTACCATCAAATCAACAGTTCCATCTCCACCACAAATTACAATATGATCATATGAATCATCTACATCCTCTAAAGAAGCTCCAGCAGGTATATCATAATCAAGTCTATATGGTATCATTGTGTATCCATTTTTTTGATATATTCTTATAATACTATCTAACTTTCCAGCAAGCTTTTTCTCTCCAGAGTTTGGATTGTATATAAATTTTACTTTTTTCATAATATCATCACCTAAATTTCTTTTTTAAGTATAAATATATTTTTAATAATATTAATTTAATCTTAAATTAATCATTAATCTTATCTAAATAATTACTAATACCCTAAATTTTTGTTAAGAAGTATAACATGTATTCTACCTTTTTGAGATTGTTTTCTTATAGTTACATAGCTTGAACAAATTCTATCAGGACTTGAACAGTATGCACAATATCCAGTTTCACTACAAGGTGTATCTCTATTTAATCTTTTTGCATTTGCTGGAGCAGCTATACATTTTACTCTTTCAACTGCTTCTGTTTCATTTTTAACTATTTTATTTACGCCTGCAATTATAATTACTTTATCAGGACCATATATCATTGCAGCTACTCTATTTCCATTACCATCTACATTGTAAAGTTCTCCATTTTCTGTAATCGCATTTGTGCTGGCAAAATAAGCATCTGCAAAAAATGATTTTCTATATATATTTTTTATATCCTCTGCACTTAATCCTTCTTCATATCTATCTAAAAAATTGTATCTACCTTTTCTTAAATAATCTATTATTCCTGTTTCAAAAAGAGTCATAGAACCACCACAAGAAACAGTAGCATCTTTTGCAACTATTTTTTCAATAGTTTTTATAAGTTCATCTTCATTTTTTACAAAATATCCATTTATTTTGTTATTTTCAAGAGCTTTTATAGTTTTTTCTATTCTCTTTTCATTTAACCATTCTACATTTTTATCCACTGCAAATACACTTCCTTCTTATAAAATTTATTCAAACTTCTATATATTTTAATACATTCCTATATCTAAAGAAAAAGACTTTTAAGCTAGAATTTTTTAATGTATTAATTATAATTTTGTTTTATCTTCATAAATTTAAACTAATCTATTTCATCTTCATAAATTTTAATTATCTGACTAAATGAATTTTCGATTTTACTTATATCATCTGAGCTAAATTTGCCATCTAAACCTAATTTTATATCATTTTCAATTATTTCTAAAATACTGTTCATTCCTTTTAAAGCGATAGGTATCTTTTTCTCTTCATTATCAATTCTTTCCCTTAAACCTTTGTCATCTTCATCTTTTGTAAGTTCGTCAAATCTATATTCTAAAAATTTATTGATTTCTTTTTTATCTATTGAGTTTACTTCTTCTCTTTTTTCTTCAACAATTTTTAAAATAGATTCTAGTTCTTCTTTTGACATTTTCCAATTACTTTCTTTTATTGGTGTTATATAATCGTTATACCATTCTAATTCTGATTCAAGTCTAAGGTCTGTAAAATTATCATTTACTTCTGAAAGTTCTTTTAACTCTTCTTCTGTATATAATTCTGATGTATCATTATTGTCTTTTTTACCACAACCAGTTAAAACTAGCATCGTCATTGCAAAAAGTATTATAATTTTTTTCATATTAATACTCCTTTCTTAAATTATAAATAATATATTCGCTATTTTATAAAATAGATTATTACATTAATTTCATAAACAACATCTATTATAATAGACTATTACTTTAATTTCATAAGCAACATCTATTATAATAGACTATTACTTTAATTTAATAAACAGCATCTATTATAATAGACTATTACTTTGATTTCATAAACAACATCTATTATATATAATACTATAATTTTAATTATAATTTATCTGTTTTATTCTACTATTTCTCCATTTAAAGAGAATGATCTTGGTTGAGTTATTTTTACATTTACTAATTTTCCTATTAAATCTTCTCTATCACTATCAAAGTTTACAGTTTTATTCTGTCTAGTTTTTCCTGTGTATCTATTTTCATCTTTAGCACTTTTTCCTTCAACTAGTACTTCAACTATTTTATCTTGATAGCTATAATTTATTTCGTTTGCAATTCTATTTACATGCTCTAAAACTTCATTAAATCTTCTATGTTTTTCATCTTCTGGAATTTGATTTTCCATTTTTGCTGCAGGAGTTCCTTCTCTTTTAGAATATATAAATGTAAATGCTGAGTCGTATCTAGTTTCTTCTATTACATCTATAGTATCTTGTATATCTTCAAGAGTTTCTCCTGGGAAACCTACCATAATATCTGTACTAAATGCTACATCTGGTACTTCTTTTTTAACTTTTTCTACTATTTTTAAATAATCTTCTTTTGTATAATGTCTATTCATTTTCTTTAGAAGATTTGTACTTCCACACTGTACTGGTAAATGTAAGAATTCACAAATTTTTTCGCAATCTCTCATAGCGTATATAACTTCATCAGAAATATCTTTTGGATGAGATGTCATAAATCTTATTCTTTCAAGACCTTCTATTTTATTTACTTCTCTTAAAAGTTCTGCAAATGTCATTGGATTTTCAAGAGTTTTTCCATATGAATTTACATTTTGACCTAATAAAGTAACTTCTTTTGTACCATTTTTTACTAATTCTTTTATTTCATCTAATATATCTTTTGGATTTCTACTTCTTTCTCTACCTCTAGTATAAGGTACTATACAATACGTACAGAAATTATTACATCCATACATTATATTTACAAATGCTTTTAATTCAAATTTTCTATTACTATTTAATCCCTCTATTATTTCACCTTCGCTGTCCCAAACTTCAACAATATTTTTTCCTGTTGTCATTTGTTTATACATTAATTCTGGGAATCTATATAAATTGTGAGTACCAAACATTAAATTTACATGTTTGTGATTTTTCTTAATTTCTTCAACAACATGAGGTTGCTGCATCATACATCCACAAAGAGCTATTTTTACATCTGGATTTTTTCTTTTGGTAAATTTAAGCTGACCTAAATTTCCATATACCTTCATTTCTGCATTTTCTCTTACTGCACATGTGTTATATATTATTAAATCTGCTTTATATATTTCTTCAGTTTTTCCATATCCCATTCTTTCTAGCATGTATGCTAGTTCTTCTGAATCATGTTCATTCATCTGACATCCGAATGTTTGGCAGCCCACGACAGGTTTTCTACCTTTTTCTTTTGCCCATTTTTCGTTTATTTCTCTTACTTTATCCATGTACTGTTCTTGTTCTTCTAGTCTTGTTGGATCTAATACTTTTTGTCTTGGTTTCTTTACTTCTTTGTTTATGTTAATTGTTTCCATTTTTTTCTCCTTTTCTATTTATAACTATCCTTTTTATTTTATCATAGTTTTAGGATATTTTTTAGATATTATTTTTATTAAGATTTATTTTTGAAAATATTTACTCATATTTTTTCCTATTCATTTCCAAAATATATTCATTAGTATAATCACAAAAATTTTCATCAAAATTCTTAAAACTATTTCTACTAACATTTTTATAATCATTTAAAATAGCATTTATAAGA
>NZ_JARIBH010000015.1 GCF_029264495.1 Peptacetobacter sp. | reverse complement strand
GATATAAAAAAAATAGGTATTACACAATTAGTTGAACATCCATCTTTAGACCAAACTAAAAGTGGATTCTTAAAAGCTTTAGAAGATAACGGTTATAAAGATGGAGAAAATATAGAAATTGATTATCAAAATGCTCAAAATGATAATCCAACTTCTCAAACAATTGCTAATAACTTTGTAAATGATAAAAAAGATTTAATTTATGCTATATCTACTCCATCTGCTCAAGCTGCTTATAATGCGACTAAGGATATACCTATTTTATTCACTGCTGTAACAGATCCTGTTGAAGCTGGTCTTGTTGAATCTCTTGATAACAATGATAAAAATAGCAATATAACAGGTACATCAGATTTTATTTCTGTTGATAAAATTGTATCTTTAATCGATAAATTAGTTCCAAGTAGTAAAAAAATAGCTGTACTTTACTCTACTAGTGAAATAAATTCAAAAGTACAAGTAGATTCATTAAAAAAAATAGCTAAAGAAAAAGATTTAGAAATAATAGAAAAAGGTATAAGTTCATCTTCTGAAATAAATCAAGCTATATCATCAATTGCTACTAAAGCAGATGTTCTTTATGTTCCAACAGACAATCTTATTGTATCTTCTATGCCTATAATAGCTAAAATTGCAAATGAAAACAAACTTCCTATTATAGCTTCTGATGAAGGTTCTGTAAAATCTGGTGCTCTTGCATGTGGTGGCGTTGATTATTATAAATTAGGATATAAAACTGGAGAAATGGCTGTAAAAGTGCTTAAAGATGAAGCTAAAATATCTGATTTAAAAATTGAAACTATGGATAAACCGGTTATAACTATGAATGAAAATGTTATGAAGAACCTACAAATAGAAAAACCTTCTGATATAAATGTAACTCTAGTTAAAACTGAGAATTAAAATTTTTCTAAATATTGTAATTTTTTAGAAAAGTATATTGACATTTTATCTTAAATCTTTTATTATAATTATAAGATTTAAATAATAAAAAATAATTAACTAAAGAAAGGAAGAAACTATCATGAAAAACAAATTTTATTACTATTATTATAACCTATATATTTAGAGGCTGTATCTAATTATATTGCAGATGCAGACCTCGATTCAAAAAAATCCAGGGTTGTGTCTGTGCAGGTTATAATATATTGTTTTTTATGAAGTTTAAATGCATATATATTGCCGCATAGATAAGAGCTATGTGGCTTTTTATTTTGTCTAAAATATACTATTTATTCCCCTGGTAAAAATTAATTTTAAAACTTCAAAATAAATTATATACTCGGAGGAAAATAAAATGAAATTAAATAAAAAAATCTTATCTTTAATATTATCTTTAACATTAGGAGTTACTGTTCTTACTGGTTGTTCAAACAATAGTTCTTCATCAAAAAATGAAACAAAAAAAATAGGGATTACTCAGTTAGTAGAACATCCAGCTTTGGATCAAACTAAAAAAGGGTTTATAGAAGGTCTTGAAGAAAATGGATTTAAAGAAGGAGAAAATATAGAAATCGATTTTCAAAATGCTCAAAATGATAACCCAACTTCTCAAACAATAGCTAGTAACTTTGCGAATGATAAAAAAGATTTAATATTTGCAATATCTACTCCATCTGCACAAGCTGCTTTAAATGCTACTAAAGATATTCCTATAGTTTTTACTGCTGTAACAGATCCTGTTGAAGCTGGTCTTGTAAAAAGCAATGAATCATCTGAAAATAATGTAACAGGTACATCTGATGCAATACCAGTTGAAAAATCTTTGGAATTAATAAAGAAATTTGTTCCTAATGTTAAAACTATTGGTGTAGTATGTAATACAAGTGAAATAAATTCAAAATTACAAATAGATAGACTAAAAAAAGTTGCTAAAAAAGAAGGTATAAATGTAGTTGATAAAGGTGTTACTCAGGCAAATGAAGTTAATCAAGCAGTTGCTAGTATTGTAAAAGAATCTGATGTAATATTTACTCCTACAGATAATCTTGTTGCATCTTCAATGCCTATAATAACAAAAATTGCTACTGAAAATAAAATTCCTGTTATTGGTTCTGAAAAAGGTCATGTTGAAAATGGTGCTTTAGCTTGCAATGGTATTAGCTACAAAGAACTAGGTAAAAAAGCAGGAGAAATGGCTGCTAAAATTTTAAAAGGAGAATCTAAACCTTCTGAATTACCTGTAGTAACTCTTGATGATACTGAAACAATTATAAATAAAAATGTTATGGATGAATTAGGTATAAAAAATCCTGTTTTATAAAATAAAACTTCCTAATAACTGTTCTACCTAACTTATCTTTAATAATTTATTTTATAAGTATGATTTTAAAATTTAGCCTATAAATTTATTGTATAAATAAAAAATTGTATAAAAAAAGAAACGAGATTATATATCCCGTTTCTTTTTTTTATTTTGTTCCAGTAGATCCAAATCCACCTTCTCCTCTTTCAGAATCTGTAAGCTCATCTACTTCTAATACATTAACTTCATATATAGGTTTTACTACCATTTGTGCTATTTTCATATGTTTTTCTACTACAAAAGTTTCTTTTCCATGATTTATAAGAATAACACCTATTTCTCCTCTATATCCTTCATCTATAGTTCCTGGTGTGTTTAGTACAGTTATAGAATGTTTTAAAGCAAGTCCACTTCTAGGTCTTACTTGTGCCTCTGTCATATGTGGTAATTGTATTGCTATACCTGTTTTTATAAGTCTAGTTTCTCCTACTGGTATTTCAACTTCTGATATAGAGTAAAGGTCCATACCTGCATCACCTTTATGAGCTATCTTTGGTATTATAGCATCTTTATTTAATTTTTTTATTTTAAGTTCGAACATATATTCCCTCCATTATTGATAATTTTCTACATTTATTATATACTAATTAAGTATAATTTTGTACATAACTTTTGAGAAATTCAATAAAAAGGTGGAGATTAAATGAAACTAATACTGGCAGAAAAGCCGTCAGTAGCAAAAACTATAGCATCTTTTTTAGGTGCTAAAACCAGAAATCAAGGCTATTTTGAGGGAAATGGATATATAGTTACATATGCAGTTGGTCATCTTGTTTCTCTTTATGATATGAAAGATTATGATAAAGAAAGATATTCTGGATCTTGGAAAATGAATAATTTCCCTTTTATTCCTCCAGATAAATTTAAATTCAAGGTTGATAAAAGCAAAAAAGATCAATTTAATGTTATAAAATCCCTTTTAAAAAGAGATGATATAGAATATATAATAAATGCAACGGATAATGATAGAGAGGGAGAACTTATAGCTTTTTTAATATTCTTTTTAGCTAAACCTAAAATTCCAATAAAAAGAATTCTTGTAAATGAATGGACTCCTGAAGATATTACTAGAGGTATGAAAAATTTAAAAGATAATAATGAAATGTTAAATCTTCAGGCAGCAGGATATACTAGGCTTATAACTGATTGGCTTATTGGGATTAACTTCACTTCTGTTGCAACATTAAAATATGGAAATGGAAAAATGCTTAATATAGGAAGAGTAATTCTTCCAACTGTAAAACTAATCTATGATAGAGATATGGAAATAAAAAATTTCATTCCAAAAACATATTATGAAATAGAAAGTAACTTTAAATGCAAAGATGGTGAATATAAAGGAAAATTATTAGTAAAAGGAAAAGAAACTAAAATAGATACTTTAGAAGAATGTAAAAAAATAATGTCTGAAATAGTATCGGATAAAGCAATTGTGAAAGATAAAAAAGTTACAAATACAAAGGAATATGCTCCAAAACTTTTCAGTCTTACATCTTTACAAGGATATATAACTTCTAAATATTCCAGATTTACATCTGATAAAGTTTTGAGTGTTTGCCAATCTTTATACGAAGGTAAAGGTAAAGGTGGATTTATTACTTATCCTAGAACTGATTCAATATATTTAGAAGAAAGTTTATCATCTAAAGCTGAACAGACTTTAAATAAACTAAAATCATCTCTTCCTTATAAAGATATGATTAAATTTACTAAAACAAAAAGAGTTTTTGACTCTTCAAAAGTCGATAGCCATAGTGCTATAATGCCTACTTATATAATTCCTACAGGACTTAATGAAGATGAACAAATTGTTTATAATGCTATAAAAGATAGATTCGTTGCAAACTTTATGCCTCCTGCTGAATTTGAAAACACAGATATAAAAACCATAATAGATAATAAAACTTTTCAAACTAAAGGTAAAGTCTTAAAGAAAAAAGGATATTTAGAGGTATATAATAAACAAGAAAAAAATGATTTACTTCCTCTTGTTGAAAAAGGCGAAATAGTTGATTTGCTTGACAAAAAGCATCTTGAAAAACAAACTACACCTCCTAAATCATATACAGAGGATACTCTTCTTAAAGCAATGAAAAATTGTGGTAAAAATGTATCTGATGATGATACTACGGTACTTTCTGGATATTCAATAGGAACATCTGCTACAAGAGCTGATGTATTAAAGAAAATCAAAGATGTTGGATATGTAAAAAAGAAAGGTAAATCATATTATATAACTGATTTAGGAATAAATCTTGTTGAGATTTTCCCTGTAAAAGAGCTTTTAGATATTGATTTTACAGGTAAACTTGAAAAGAGTTTGAGTGATATTCAAAAAGGAGAATTTACAAGAAAAGAATATCTAAACAATATTTGTTCATTTATAGTTAAAAGTGTTAATACCATGAAAATGGATTCTAAAAAAAATATTAATACCGAAAATTATGTCTACAGTACTAAATACAAAAAATATATAAAAGCATCATCAGTAAAAATTTCTGAATCAAAATCCGATTCTACTAAAAAATCTAAAACTTCTAGTTCAAAAGTTTCTTCTAATAAAGATGCCTCTAAACAAAGTTTAGGAAAATGTCCAATTTGTGGTGGAGATGTGTTCGAATATGAAAAGGGATTTTTCTGTCAAAATTATAAAAACTGTAAGTATGGAGTTTGGAATGAAGATCAATGTTTTAAAAGGCTTAAAAAGAAACCAAATAAAACTATGATGAAATCTTTATTAAAAAAAGGTGAGGCAAAAGTCAAATCATTTACAGATAGTAATGGAAATAAATTCGATGCTATTGTTAAATATCAAAAGAATCCAACCAATGGTACTTTTGGTTGGATAATAAATAGAATTGATAATAAATAATATAGCTTGATAAAAAAATTTAAATTTATTAGTATTCTTTCTTCAGTAATATTTAAAATATTATATTAAATTTTAATACTTTGATGCATTTTAATGTACATAAATAAAAAGATGTCCTAAAATATTAGGCATCTTTTTATTTTTATCATTCTCCATATTTTTAAATTCATATCAAAATGTAGCTAGTCTTTTTACAGTGTTATACAATATTTTATATCTTGGCTCTATAGTTTCTTTTATAGCACAAATTTTATCTGCCATACAAACTAACCATGCTTCTTTTGTTTTTGGTGGTATCGGTGTAAGTGGAAACATATGCTTCTTAATTATATCTTTTTCTATTTCTGAAATATCAAAATCTATAATAGCATTTTTCAAAGCTTTCATAGGGTGAAAAAATCCATGCCATTTATGACTATCATCTTTTTCATGCCAATCATATAAAAAATAATCGTGAAGTAATGCTCCTCTAATAAGTGCATTTTCATCTACATCTATGTTGAATTTTTCAGCAAGTTCTAAACTTTTTTTAGCAACTAATATACTATGTTCGTATACGGATATATCACCATGCTGAATAAATTTTTTTGTTTCTTTAAATCTTCCATTCTCTTCCAAAATTTTTATCCTATCATTTACTCTTTCCATAAGCATTTCCCCCCTTTATATGTTTATATTAACATTTTTTCCTTAATTCTTTCAAAATTTTTA